>JAFYUD010000121.1 GCA_017549665.1 Clostridia bacterium
CAAGGAAACGAAGGTATTTTCAGACAGTACCGCACTGAATTCCTTGATCTGTGGCACACACTTATGAAGCTCAGATCTCTCGATACTCTTATCTCTGTACTTGATGTATTTGAAGCAAATGATACTGCATACGCAATCGCTGAAGCAGACGGAAGTCAGACTCTTTCAGACTACATAGCTGAAAACGGCGGAACAATCAACTGGATGGTTATCAAGGAAAAGCTTCTTCCTCTCATGGAAACAATCGAAGTACTCAATAATTCAGGTATAATCCACGGTGCGATTTCACCTGACACTCTTTTCCTTTGCAGTAACGGTCAGTTCAAGCCCTGGGGCTTCGGTATCTCTGATATCAGAAAGACAAATTCTTTCCTCGGTGCAGATATCCGTCCCGGTTATGCAGCTGCTGAGCAGTATACAGACGAAGAAATGACTGCATCAACAGATGTTTACGGCTTTATTTCCGTACTTTACAAGTGTATAACAGGTATCACTCCCATTGATGCACAGTCACGTATGGCTGAGGATAATCTTTCAATTCCTGCTGTATTTGCAAGAGAGCTGCCTGATTTCATTCTTGCGGCATTTATCGGTGCGCTTCAGGTCAATGCATCTGACAGAACAAGAAGCTTCTCAAGACTGAAGATGTCTTTCACAAGAGAAGCATTTGAAAGACAGAAGCAGCATGCAGCAGCACTTGCAGGAAATAATCTTATAGATCCCATCAGTGATTTTGATAATGCGGCAGCTACAGGTGCAGTTGTTGAAAGACCTGCTCCCGAACCCGTTGTAGTAAACCCCACGGGCGGCATCACTGTTTTACAGAAAGAGCCTGAAACAGCAAAGAAGAAATCATCTGCATCTTCAACTATCGTAATGTGTCTGAGTATCGTATTTGTAATGCTTATTTTCTTTGTAGGTCTTGCACTTACAGGAATTGTATCATTCAACATCGGCGGCACATCATCAAAGGTTGTTGAAATCCCCGATTTCTCAAACTACAACAAAACAGACGCTTACATCACACAGGTTGCTGAAGATTACGGTCTTCACATCAAGCTTCAGGCAACTTCATCATCAACTGTTGCTGAAGGTGTGATTTTTGATCAGGATATTGCAGCCGGAACAAAGGTTTCAAAAGGCACAACAATTAACCTTTACTATTCAAAGGGTGCTTCTACAGTTACACTTCCGAATTTTACCGGCATGACATTCACAGAAACAGTTTATTATCTGGGTAAACTTAATCTGTCATACAATATTATAGAAAAAGCAAATCCCGGTGACAAGAAGGCAGGTACAGTTGTTTCAATGAATCCTGCTGCAAATTCAGTTGTTTACGAAGGCACTGAAATCACTATTGAAATCTGGGGTGAAACAGATGCTCAGAATTCAGATTCAATCCTCGGAAGCATCTTTGGTCGTCTGAGTGACAGTGTCAGCGGTCTTGGTGACACAATTCAGAATTTTATTGGTTAAAGGGTGAATCCTTTTGATAAACGATTTGATTGAAAAATATATTACTGACGTACCCGAATACACAGAAATCCGTACTCAGATAAATCATGACTGCGGAATCAGTATTTTATCGGGTAACCTTGTGGGCAACTCAAGAGTTACCACAAGTGGTGTCAGTGCAAGAGTTTACAAAAACGGTGTGTACGGCTTTGCATCAATCGGTGAGTACAATGACGAAAGTGTAAAAGCCGTTATAAATGCAGCTCGTGACAATGCGTTATTCCTTGACCGCAGAGTGAAAAAGAATAAGCCTGCACTTTACGATTCACCTGTTGTAAACTATTCAGACAGCAGACTCGTCATCGATGTGCCTCAGAAGGTTCTTCTTGATTTCGCACGTGAAATTGATGACTATATCTGCAATAAATACCCTGATCTTTCAGGTCGTACAGTTATTTTAAGATGTGACAGCAGTGAAAAACTGCTCAGAGTCAGCAACGGAACATCATCATACTCAGTTTCTCCCAGAAGCTGCATGTATGTTGAAATGTCAGCAGAAGCTTCAGACGGAACGAATGTTGATCTTTTTGATGTTATGGACTGTTCAAGAGGATATTTCACTGACGTTTTTACCACTCCTGATGCTCTTTATGAGAAAATTGACAATCTTTATGAAAAGCTTATGGCTAAAAAAGAAGGTGTATTTTCTCAGGCAGGTGTTTGTGATTGCATTATCGATTCATCAATCGCAGGCATGATTGCTCATGAGGCTGTAGGCCACACTGTTGAAGCTGACCTTGTTCTTGCAGGCTCAGTCGCAGCCACAAATTTAGGCAAACAGGTAGCTTCAGAAAAAATTACAATTATTGACTTCGCACATACAGCATTCGGTAAGGAGGTTCCCCTTCCTGTTTATGTGGATGACGAAGGTACACCCTGTGAAGATGCTGTGCTTATCAAGGACGGCATTCTTACAGGCTATATGAATAACAAGGAAAGTGCTCTTCACTTCGGCATGAAGCCCTGCGGTAACGCAAGAGCACATTCTTATGAGGATGAGCCTCTTATCAGAATGAGAAATACTGCAATACTTCCCGGCTCAGATAAGCTTGAGGATATGATTGCATCAATCGACAACGGCTATTATCTCACGAGAACACAGAACGGTCAGGCTGACACTACCGGTGAATTCATGTTCGGTGTCACAATGGGCTACGAAATAAAGAACGGTAAGCTCGGAAGAGCAATCCGTGATACAACAATTGCAGGTGTTGCATTCGAAACACTTAAAACTGTTGATATGCTTTCAGACGAAATCGGCTGGGCTTGCTCTGGATATTGCGGTAAGAAGCAGCCTATGGCAGTTTCTGACGGTGGTCCTGCAGTAAAATGTAAAATCAACATCGGCGGAAGATAAGGAGGAGAATCAATGGAAATTCATGAATTGAAAGAAATTGCTCAGTATACACTCTCCTGTCTTAAAAATCACGGTGCTGACGAGGCTCAGTGCAAGGTAAAGCATGTTGTTGCAGACGAAATCAATGTTGATGCAGGTGAATTCAGCCTTATGCGTTCAACTTTCGATAACGGAATCACAATGAAGGTTATCAAGGATAACAAAAAGGGTGTTATTGCAATCAACAAGTTTGATAAGAATGAAATTGATTCTGCCGCAAAAGAATGCGTTGAAAATGCAAAGGTATCTGCTGAGGACGACTGCCTTTCAATTGCAGAAAAAGAAGAGAATGAAGACTTTTCTTACGGTGTGGAAGCGAGTGACAGAGACAGATTCTTTGACAGAATTGACGAATACATGTCTGACCTTTCAGCTGACTACCCCAAGGTTTTTATTGAACAGCTGATTGCTGAATACAGTGAGTCAAAATCTGTATTTGCTAACACAAACGGTGTTGAATTCTCATACAAAGCAGCATATTATTCAATGGGTTCAATGTACTCCGCACATGACGGTGATAAGACAACATCCTTCAACTCAACAGGAATAGACTTCGTCAATCTTGATGAAAAAATTCTTGATAAGGGCACACAGAGAATGATGTATGAGCTTTGTGAAAAAGAGCTTGATGCAGTCCCCTTTGAAGGCAAATTCACAGGCACTGCAGTATTTGCGCCCTCATGTGTTAATGACATTATCGGCACTGCTGTCGGAAGTTTCACATCTGATTCATCAATTATCGACGGAACAAGCCCGTGGAAGAATGAGCTCGGCAAGAAGGTTGCTTCAGATTCCCTTACAGTTTCATTAATTCCTGTTGATCCCAGAGTAATTGGCGGAGAAAGATACACTGCTGAAGGCTATAAAACAAGAAACTGTGATATTATAAAGGACGGTGTTCTTGAAAGCTTTACTCTCAGTGAATACGCAGCGAGAAAAACAAATCAGAAGCGCTGCTCCACTCTCAGCGGATGCATGGAAGTTAAGGCAGGCAGTACACCTTACGATGAGCTTATCGGCAAAATTGAAAAAGGTATTCTCGTCTGCAGACTTTCGGGAGGAAATCCTGCAGGTAACGGTGATTTTTCAGGTGTAGCAAAAAACAGCTTCCTTATTGAAAACGGAAAAATAACAACTCCCGTTTCTGAAACAATGATAAGCGGAAATCTCGCTTAAATGCTTAAGAATATTACCGATATTTCAAAAGAAACGGCTGAAGACGGTTCATGTGTACTCCCCTGGGTCGCATTTGACGGTGTAACAGTTTCAGGTAAATAAGAAAACGACGGGTATCTGAAAAAAAAGATACCCGTTTTACAAAAAAAATTATAAAAAAGTATTGACAAATAAATATTTATGTAGTATACTAACTAAGCACTCGAGAGAGTAAGTAAATATCGCGGAGTAGAGCAGCTCGGTAGCTCGTCGGGCTCATAACCCGGAGGTCATGTGGTTCAAATCCCATCTCCGCAACCAAACAGGCAGTGTCAATCGACACTGCTTTTCTTTTTAGGTTATGAGACCGACGAGCGTTGCTCGTTGGGCAAG
>JAFYUD010000009.1 GCA_017549665.1 Clostridia bacterium
ATTGACAGACATCTGCGTATGAGAGGCGAAAACATTGCAGATATCGTTGAAAATTTCCCGTTCTGGTTCTGTAAGAATTACCACAGATACGCAGAAACCATCACTTCAGATTTATTTGACCAGCATTTCATCGTTGCTGCAATCGCACCCAGATATGTAATGGTCGGCTCATGTAGTGAAGACTTCTGGGCAGACCCTCCGTCACAGCAGCTTTGCTGTCTTGCAGCTTCACCTGCATGGGAAAAAGAAGGACTTCAGGGCATTGTCGGTTGCGACAGATACCTTGAAGCCGGTGAAAATCTTATTGACGGTCATATTGGATATTTCGTTATCCGTTCAAAACACTTTTTCTCACGACACAGCTGGAAAAACTTTATACAGTTTCTTACAAAGCACAGCTGAATCACATTTTAAGATGATTCATTGTCATCTTCACACAGTCTGTGATGAATTTTGTCTCCATACCGAGGACAGATGTATTAATCTTATTATTTACGGGCATTGTCCATTCTTCACCTATATGTGATGCGCCTGTCATCATACCCACGACAGAGCCGACAGTTGCGCCGTTGCAATCGGTATCAAAGCCTGACTGCACTGCAAGGCAGAGTGATTTTCCGAAATCACCCTTGCCGTAAAGAAGTGCAGTGACAACAATCATTGCGTTGGGAATAGTATGACACCAGCCGTGAGAGCTGACCTCGTCATACTTTGTGTGAATGTAATTATAGCATTCATCATAGCTTCTGCCTGCGTTGCAGGAATCGAGAATAAATGTTATGTCCTCATAAAGCCTTGATGTGTGAGGAATCTGAGCAAGTGCGCCTTTTATCACCTGCTGAATGTCATCACATACAGCGCTGAGAGCAATAAGTGCAGAGGCAAACATTTCTCCGTAAATTCCGTTTTTTGTGTGTGAAATACGTGCATCACGGAAAGCCATTTCAGCGGCAGCTTCAGGATTACCGGGGTTTATGTAACCGAAATAGTCACCTCTTATCTGAGCGCCTATCCATTCACGGAATTTGTTCTTGTAAACAGCTGATACAGGCGGTGCATAGCCGTTTATGAAGTTTGTAAACGCAACTCTTTCGGCAGTATAATATGCAGTTTTCGGCTGCTTTGAAAGCCAGACGGAAACAATATTCTCACTTGTGAAATCTCTGCCGAAGCGGTCAACAATATGCTGATACATTACAGTGTAATTTGTATCGTCATCAATGGGCATTCCGTCAACCGTATCAGCCCAGCACTTGTTTCTGAGCCAGAATTTATATCTGTCGTACATATCCTCTTTTATATCAGAGCTGAGAATGTATCTTGTCATGGGATAATTACCGATTTCCTTAAGGAAAGGAATCATCTCGTCAGCACGCATACCCTCAACGGGCTTGCCCATAAGACATCCGCAGGTTCTGCCGAGCCATGCACCGTGGATTTTTTCTTCAATTTCGTCAACAGAAGGACGGCTGACCTTTATCTCATAAGGCTGACACAGCTTTCTGATTTCTTCATAGTCAGAAGGCTCTGTATATCTGTAATCTTCACGCACGGGCGATTTCATCACATAATCAAACAGTACATCTGCAAGTCTTTCTCTTTCGGGACTTACATCAAGTGCGGCAACAGCTTCAAACAAAGCCTTGTATTTTTCCACATCAAGACCTTCGTCTGTTGACTGCATATATTCATACATCAGCTCATCAGAATAAAGCTCTCCCTTTATGGGATTATAATCAGGGAGAATAGTTCTGTTGTCCGTCATAATAAAACTCCTTTACAGTTTTTTCATTTCTTTTTTAAGCCGCTTCATATCAAGGTCTTCCCACACGGGCACAATAAGTCCGCCCTTCAGACGCATTGAAGCTTCATGCATGGCACCGTAATATGCAATCCTGAAATCAGCATCATCACCAAGACCTGTTTTCTTTTTATATGCTTCATAAAGACCGAATGCATCGCCCCACATATTACGGAACTGAAAAAGGTCATACTCCCTGTCTGCCCACATTGCACCGCAAGGGTCAATGAATGCAGTCAGTGTCATTGTTTTCGGATCAGCCATGATATTCATAATATTAAGGTCGGCATGAATCAGCACGGGAGTGGAATTTCCGTTATAATTACTGTTGAAAATTTCAGTTGCCTTCTGTAAAAGCTCAAGCTTTTTAAGGGAGAATTTTCCCTTATCCGCAAGCTCACCAAGAGCTTTCAACCACGGCGCCTGCTTTTCTTTTTTATAATATTCAATCCATGTGTCATAATGAGCATCGGTAAGACTGCCGAATTTATCATTTGTGACACTGTGCCACTGAAGCATACCATCAATAACAGAATCGGCAAACTTATTTTTCTGCTTCTTTGATTTAAAAAGAAACATGGGGTCAAGAGCATTCTTACCCTCAACAAATGTCATGCCGAGAATGGCAGTATCCACGTCTTCATAAGTAAAAAGCACCTGAGGCATTTTCACATCAGTATTTTCAGCAAGAATTGAAAGCTGCTGAGCTTCATCGTGCTGAGAGCCCTGCACCCTGTAAGCCTTGACGGCAATCACCTGAGATGAAACGAGTGTCACAGCGTAAACTCTGCCGAAGCTGCCGCCGCCGATGAATTTAATACCGGCTGTTTCCGCCCCCAGCTTTTCTGTTACAATACGGGGAATAACCCGAAGAAGAAACTTATCACTGTTATCAAGAATTTTCATATTTTTCACCTTTCAGTCTGGCTTTTACAATATCGTATGCCCTTGCACTTTCCGGAAGAAATCCGAAAAGCTGAAAACAATGGCACATTCCCTCAAATTTATAAAGACGCACATCCACATGAGCATTTCTCATTTTTTCATATATCCTGTCGTTGTCACTTTCATCAACCTCTGCCGTACCGCAGACAAGAGTCACCGCAGGAAAATTTTCAAAGCTGCCGAACAATGGGGAGATATACGGATCTGTCCGGTCAACATCAATCATCGTTGAAGAAATTCTCCTGAGAATATGAAGATTATCTTCAATTTTTTTCTTTCTTGAAATTCCGTTAAAAGGATCGGTATAGGCATTTGTTATTCTGCTTTCACCGCTTGAAGTAGCATCTGCCCAGAGCGAAAAGCAGACAATATGACAAGGAAGCGGATAATTATTATCCCTGAGCCACAATGTTGAGGTCAGTGCAAGCATCGCCCCTGCACTGTCACCGATAAAAACAATGTCAGAGCTTTTCACACCCGTTTCAAGCAGATGCAGATATACCTTTACAACATCATACATCTGTGACGGCGGCTTGTGCTCGGGAAATTTACCGTAGTCAACGCTTATCACGGTTGCTCCGCTGAAAAGACGGCTGTATTTTTCTGCAAGTCTTCTGTAAGTATCAATCAGACCGACCTTGAAGCTGCCGCCGTGAAGCATCAGTATAACCTTATCCGAGCGGTTGCTGAGGCTGATAAGCCTCTCGTATTTCACATCTTCGCACAAATGCTTTGAAAACCCGAAATTTCTTGAAGGACGGTATCCGGATTTTTTGCCGTCAGTAATTTTACCTGCATTATCCGACAGCTTTGAGCTGTCAGACAATGGTGAATGAAAAACTGCTCTGAGAAGTGCCATGAAAATTTTTGAAGTCAAAGACTGCATAAAATCACTCCTGATTGTATCTTAACATATTTGAATTTTTATTACAATATTATTTTAAAGGAGGCAATGACAATGCACAAGGTTTCCGTCAACGGAAAAATTCACTTCGCACCTGACGGCACAATTCTCTCTTCAATTCTCACAGATGAATCAGTGCCTCACCCCTGCGGCTCAATGGGTGTGTGCAGAAAATGTCTTGTCACCGTCAACGGCAAAGAGGAGCTTTCCTGCCGTTATGAAATTCACTCGGACATTGATGTTGTCACAAGTGAAATTCCCTCTGTCCGCTCCGTTTCGGGTGCTGTCACTACAGGCAGAATCACTGAAAATATGTGTTTTGCTCTTGATATCGGCACAACGACTCTTGCACTTGCGCTGATTTCAGCTGACACAAAAGAGATTGTGAAAGTAATAACCGACACAAATCCTCAGGTCGCTTACGGTGCAGATGTTATCAGCAGAATTGATTACTGCGCAAAAAACGGTACTTCTCCCCTTCAGAATATTCTTATCAGAAAAATCAATTCCATGACGGAAAGCCTTGGTGCGTCTGCTGAAGCCATGTTTGTTTCGGGCAACACAACAATGCTTCATATTCTTCTCGGTGAAGACTGCACATCAATGGCAGTTTCGCCCTACACACCTGCATTTCTTGAAAGCAGAAAGGTTTCTGCCCGTGAAATCGGAATAACCGATGCCCGATTCATTCACACTCTCCCCTGCATATCGTCTTTCGTGGGCGCTGACATCACAGCAGGCATAAATCTTATTGACAACGGAAAATGCAATCTTCTTATTGACCTGGGCACAAATGCAGAAATCGTGCTTCTTAAAGATGATTCCTTCGTCTGCACATCTGCCGCCGCAGGTCCGTGCTTTGAAGGCGTGAATATTTCCTGCGGCATGAATGCAACAACAGGTGCGATTTATTCCTATGAAACAGGCAGAATAAAAACAATTGAAAACGCAACTCCTGCAGGCATCTGCGGCACAGGTCTTATCGATGTAATTGCCTTTCTTCTGAAAAATTCCGTCATTGATGAAAACGGCTGTATGGAATGTGATGAATACGAAATTGCTCAGGGAATTTTCATCACTCAGGAGGATGTAAGACAGTATCAGGTTGCAAAATCTGCAATCCGCTCTGCAATTGAAACTCTTACCGGAAATGAAAATCTGACATTTGAAAAGATTGATAATATCTATATTTCAGGCGGTTTTTCTGACAGAATAAATATTAAAAATGCCGTTGCGACGGGTCTTCTGCCTGATGATGCAGAAGGGAAATGCATACCCGTAAACAACAGCAGTCTGCTCGGCACGATTAAATTTATTACAGAAAAAAATGATCTGAAAACAAACGGAAAATACACCGACCTTTCATCGGATTCCGCCTTTTCAGACCTTTTTATAAAAAATATGATGTTCAGAACTTACGGATAATCTCAATGAGAGCATCCCAGTTATTAACAGTAAGATATTCCCCCGCTTCGTCATCTGTACGGAAAACGGCGGGAATATTATTTTTTGTATCAAGAAGCACGGGCGTCATACCGGCAGCTTTACTTCCCTTAACATCAGGTACAAAGCCATCTCCGCAGTACCAGCAATCCCGGGTGTCAACACCTGCATAATCTGCCGCCGCAAGGAAAATATCCTTGTCGGGTTTGGGAAAAAGTATATCTGCACTTGTCAGGCAGAATTCAGTCTTTGCCGTGGGAATCCATCTGTCTATGGCAAGAGTCAGACTTTCGCCACTCATTGCATTGTTGCTGATAATTGCAGTACGTATACCCTTTTCTCTGAGAATTTCAAAAAGCTCAGGCACTGAGTGAATAATGGTGCGTGTTGAGTTGAATCTGTCAAAAATCTCTTCCTGCTCAATTACGGAAATATCAAATTTCAACCCCGTTTTCATTGTCACATACTTTATGGGTGCAGACAAAGGAAATTCAATCCCCGTGTTTTCAGGAAGCTTATTCATAAATTCATCCCACAGTGAAGCAAGAGTTTCATCATCTGTCACATGTGGATTTATTGCCGCCTGACGCAGTGCGGAAAGTCCGTCAACGGGAATACATTTCCCGTCATCAAACAACGTGCCGCCCACGTCAAACAATATCATTTCAGGCTTCCTGCTGTACGGCATTTTCATCACTCTCCGCAGACTGCTGCTCCTTGTAAAACTTATGTACATTGATAAATGCACATATTACGCAGTAAAGGGCATATATTCCGTAAACGAAATAGGTTGCCTGACTGTAATCATTCATAATCATCTGCGCATTCAGGAAAAGACCTACAACCGCCTGAATTATCCACAGATATGTGTACTCGATATACGCACGCCATGTGAGAATAGGCACAATAAATCCGAAAAGGAAAAGAAGACTGTCAAAGAGAGCGTATTCATAATCAAGACGGTAGAAAATAAACGCCGTCACAGCCCAGAGTGCCAGTATTCCCAGCGTAAAAAGAATGCGCACCTTCGTTGACATCTTTTTGAAGACAGCCGTGTTTTTGTAGGCGTTTTTCTTCCAGCGGAAAAATGTCATAAGCTGAATGGGCACGCTGAAAAGCAATGAGGATGCAGCCGAAACGTAAACGCCCATGTAAATATACGTTGCCGTGTAAAGAAGGGCATTTCCCGCACCTATAAGCACGCCGATTCTGTTGGCCTCCGACTGAAAAGCCATTACGAAAAGTGACACAAACAATGGCACCATAAGAAACCACTGCTGCTTGCAGAGTATTCCCGTCACGAGAATAGCAATTCCCGTAAGAACTATTATAATTATCTTTTTTATGTTCATTCTTATCACCAATTGATAATTATAATACCAATTCGGCTTTTAATCAAGATAAATTTAAAGGAGATGCAGCGGATGCACCTCCTTTTTTGTCTTTACTTCAGCTTTGCACCGAGCACACCTGTTGCAGCTACGATGAAATCCTCAACTGTCTTTTCTCTCCACTGAGTTTCCGTGGGATAGAAAAGCTCCTTATAATTTTCATGCACCACCTGAGAGGAAACCTTATTCTCTGTGGGATACCAGTGCTGACGGTTTTCGTCGACTGTGTATTTCAGTGACAGAATCGAATCCATAAAGCTGTCACCGATTGTGCCGAATTCAAAGCAGGTTGAGAAAAGCCCCTTGTCCGTATTCTTCTTTTCAGCAAGACGGTAGAAGAAGTCTGTTGTATCACCCGTTGTGGCATAGAATGACTCGGAATCGTGTGAAATTACGTAGTCGTAGCCGAATGCCTTTTTCGTTTCAGCTTCCGTCATTGTTTCGTAGACGGAATTGAAAATAACCATGTTATAACGGGGACCGTAGCCTGAATGAATGTCAATATGCACGATGTTTTCGTATTCACCGTCAAGACAGTCCTCAAATACGCCCTTAAGATATGCGGTTGACTTTTCGTCACCGTTACCGCCGTAGCTAACGCCCTGAGGATACTCATACTGACCTGTCAGAAGAGCGTCGGAAACCTTGTCTGCACCCTTGGTGAGAGCTTCCTTTGCAAGTGAAGCGTAGAAGCCCACCTCGTGCCACAGCGCATTGCCGATTTTACCCTCAGGCTGGAGGAATTCCTTTACCTCGGGATAATCCTTATTTGACGCACGGTCAAAATTATCCCAGTCGATGATAAAGTTTCTGTTAAGGTCAACGTTGTTTTCGTTGTAACGTCTTAAATATTTCATTCCGTAGGGATTTACGTTTGCAACCACAAGAATACCCGTTTTCTCAGTATCGAGAGTGGGATAAATCTCCTCAAAGAAAACGTCAAGCATAACTGAGCCGATAAAGCCCTCCATGCCGTGCACTGCAGTTGTCAGCACGATAAGATTTGTCTTCTCACTTGCTGAGGGAAGATAGATATTATCAATATAAAGTCCGTCTTTTTCGTCGATTGCATACTGTGAAACCTCAACTTCAGCGCCTGCATTTCTCAGCTTGCTGACTCTTTTTTCAAGGTTTTCACGGACTTCCTCGTATGTTGTAAAGAAATATTCACTGTAATTATATTCAGCCTCAACCTCAGGCTGCTTTGCCCCCATAAGCACTGCGTAGGGACCTGCAACGCTCAGAAGAATTGCAATCGCAACCACAACCGACAGACAGATTACAAGCACCTTTACCTTCTTATTTTTCATAATTTTCTTTCTCACAGATGTATTTTCTTAATTATACTATCTTTAGCTCTGAAAATCAATATCGCAATTTTGTTATTGACACTCAGTCCGCACAGTGTTATCTTATAAGTAAGAAGAAAACCACGGAGGTTGAAAATTATGGCAAAATGGCGTGTAGGTCTTATCGGTATCGGCGGAATCTGTAAGGGTGCGCATCTTGAAGAATATCTTAAGGATGACAGAGTTGAGGTTGTGGCTCTGTGTGACATCATCGAGGAAAGAGCACAGTATCTCAAGGACAATTACTTCCCCGACGCAGACGTTTACACTGATTACAACGAGCTTCTCAAGGACGAAACAATCGATTCTGTTGACATCTGTACCCCCAACTATCTCCATTCAATCATTGCCGTTGCAGCTTTTGAGGCAGGAAAGCACGTTTTCTGTGAAAAACCCGATGCTGTCAATGTTGAAGAAGTGCTTAAAATGAATGCTGCCGCTGAGAAAGCAGGCAAAACACTTATGATTATGCGCAACAACAGATTTGTTGATGCATCAAAATATGCGAAGAAATATATCGAAAAAGGCGAAATGGGCGAAATCTACTGCGGCAGATGCGGCTGGCAGAGAAGACGTGGCATCCCCGGCAAGGGCGGCTGGTTCACAACAAAGGCTCAGTCAGGCGGCGGCCCCCTTATCGACCTGGGCGTACACCTTATCGACCTTTCAATCTGGCTTATGGGCAACCCCACTCCCGTTGCAGTTTCAGGTAACACATACTGCAAGTTTGCAGACAATGATTCAAGCGACTCTGTCAATTCCGATTTCGGTGACAAGATGGAAAACGGCACATTTGACGTTGAAGACCTTGCAATGGGTATGATCCGTTTCGATAACGGTGCTGTTCTTCAGATCGAATTCAGCTGGGCATCAAATATCAAAACAGAAAACCGTTTCGTTGAGCTTCGTGGCACAAAATCAGGTCTGAGCTGGAACAACGGTGTGCTTGGCATCTACACTGAGCAGGACGGTCAGCTTCTTGACATCGCACCTGCAAACATGACCGAAAAAGACGGCCACCTTAAGAACCTTATGCATTTCTATGACGTTGTTATCGAGGGTGCAAAGCCCATCTTCGAGCCTCAGCAGGGCATCGATATGATAAAGATTCTCTGTGCTATCTACGAATCAGCAAAAACAGGAAAAGAAGTTATTCTTTAAACAAAAAAATCAGGCGTTGTATCTTTCGCCGGCTACCCATAAGGCAGTATTTGTTTCTCAAACAAAATTCCCTGTATTTTTGCCAAAAGCCTCACAAGGCGAAACATATCGGGGAGTTTTAACGCATTATTGTGCCAAAAGTTCATATTTTAAAGAAATACTGCCTTATGGGTAGCCGGCGTTTACGATACAGCGCCGTTTTTTTATACCTTCTTTTTCATCAGTCCGTGACGGTTGCAGTAAATATACAGATATCCTCTGCCCCTGAACTGAAATCTTCCCTCCGCATTACCCTCGGGATAAAGCTTGAGAAAATGTATTCTGTCGCAGGTGACATAAGCAATAAAAGAAATATAATGTCCCTTTGTCATGCTGTGGCTGACGGTTATGAATTTCTCGTCCTCCACAGGCTCGATTGTCACCTGATGCTCCTCATCAGCTTCCTCGGCTTCAAGTGCCGGAAGAGTGATTCCGCAGCAGCTCATAACTGCCGCACCCGTTGAGTGCATCACATTTCCGCACACGGGACACACATAAAACTTTGAAAAAAGCATATTTGAAGAAAGATTTTTATTGATAACCGTGTCACCTGACATAAGCTCCATCACCGAAACACCCAGCGCCTGACTCAACGGCTCAATAAGAGTGACATCGGGAAGCCCCTTTGATGTTTCCCACTTGGAAACAGCCTTGCAGCTTACACCGATTTGCTCGGCAAGCTGAGTCTGTGTCAGATTTTTCTCTTCACGAAGTCTTTTTATGGTCTGCCCCGTTATATATGTATTCATTTTATCATCTCCGTAAGCTCATTATATTACAGAAAACTGCAGTATTCAACCTACGAAACGTGGAAATCATAAAGCCTGATCAAGAATATCCTCTATCTGCTGTGCCATGCTGAGATATTCATTCCTGTTTTCCGTTTCCGCAAGCGCCGTCAGATGATGTCTGACCGCCCATGCAAGAGGCACGAGTGCTTCCCTTGCAACCTTCCGTTTTTCCTCACCCTCAAGCATATAAACAAGAGCATTTTCTCTGCCCTTATACAGATTAGGCAGCTTCATTGCCTGCTCAAGCGCCTTATCCCTTTCACCGTTTTTAAGATAAGCAAAGCAGATATTGAAAAGTGTCGCACCACGCACCTCGCAGTCTTCACAATAATTGATAATCTGCTCCTGAACTGCAATGGATTCCCTTAAATATTTCGCTTTTTCTTCATCTGTGCCGTCAAGCTTTTCAAGAGATGTGGAAAGCTGTACAAGAAGAAGAGCATCGTTGGGAAAATTTTTCAGTGCGTCACGCATCAGCTGTACATTTTCACTGTGCCTGCCGCTTCTGTTATTCACGACCCATTCACCGTTGATTTTATCGTACATTGCTTTCTTTTCGGGCGCACTTGTTCCCATAAGCTCATCAATACTTACCGAAAAATAGTTCGCAATCGACGGAAGCATTTCAATATCGGGATAACCGTCACCACGCTCCCATTTGCTTACAGACTGAGACGATACCCCAAGATGCGCCGCAACCTCCTCCTGAGTGAGATTGCGCTCAATGCGTCGTCTTCTGATATTTTCACCGATTGAAAGCTTCATATATTTCACCGCCTGAATTATTTACATCTATACTATACAAAAGATTTCACCGTAATGCAATAACCGTAACATGGATTACAATCAACAGACAGTATAAAAAACACATCCGAAGATGTGTTTTCAGTTTTTATTTCTCAAAATATATTGCACCGCTCTGGGCAAAAATCAAAGGCGGCAGCTTCATTCCCTTCTGCTCGGGAATTCTTGAAGCGATTGCATAATCATGAATCTTACTGTAAATAAAGCCCGGCTCGAACTCAACGTGCGCACACATGAAGCCGTCCTCATCAACAGGCAGAGTGACAGAAAAATCGCCTGTTTTCTTTGCAGTGTGAGTAAAGCATTCGCCCTTTGAGTTAAAAACGATCAGCCTGTGATTTCTGTAAAGCCTTCTGACGTTTATTGTTGCAGTCGTTTTTTCTGTCAGTTTTACGGTATCACCAAGCACAGAATCGCCGGATGTAATATCAATAAAGGTCTTCCCCACATCAAAGCAGATGGTAGTGTGCCCCTTCATTATTGCATCGAGAATATCCTCCGGTGAAGATGAACGGGCATAAACATATGTAACAGGCCATGTGAGAAGATTTGTAACAACATAATCCCTGTGATAATCACTGCCGCCCACAACAGGAAGCTTATGACCGTTTCTCAACTGCTCGTGCCACCATTGAGTACACTCAAGATTATCAAAGTGAGTAGGCGCATTCCACACCTCAAGCACATCAACATCTGCTGCGTTCATTTCCCAACGCCACGGACACTGTTTGCAATGGGGATGATTCATACAGATAACCGCACCGCGCTCCTTCGCCTTGTTTTTTACACGAAGAAAATCCTCATATGTTTCACATGCTTCATAATCTTCCTTATCGACTACATCCTTTACGCCCCACATATTACAGTGTCCGCCGTGCTTTGTAAGCTCAGCACCGTAAATGAGAGTCAATCCGTCAACCTTGGGAAACTCATCACAGTTGACATTATGATCAGTTATAATAAGAAAATCAAGCTTGTTCTTTTTTGCCTTTGCAACAATTTGTTCAAGCGTCAGACCACCGTCTGATGCAACAGTGTGACAATGAGGCACTCCGGCATACCACTTATAACCCTCGCAACACATACTCAACCATCCTTAAAGTTTTTCATTTGTAGCTTCTGATATAATCCTTATAGAAGCACACACATTCGCCGATGTTTTTTATTTTTATATGCTCATCTGCGCTGTGAATGGACGCATACTGCTTTTTGTCAAGGTCGATAGGTGCAAAACGGAGTATGCAGTCGGCAACGTCCGTAAAATGTCTTGCATCCGTGCCTGCCGTAAGAAGAAACGGAGCCACGATAACGTCGGGGAAATTCTCATTCATCACCTTTTCAAGATGAACAAATGCCTTATTGTCAGCAGATGAAGGCTGACAGTAATCTCTTTCGGTTTCCTCGATTTCGACGGAATACTTCTTTGCAATCTCCCTGATTTTTTCAAGTCCGTTCAGAAGGTCATCCTCTCTGACACAGCGCAGGAACATTGTGGCTTCTGCTTCCTTTGCTCTTATCTGAGGTGCAGATTTATCACCTGCATTGATGTTTGTAAAATTGATGCTTGTTGAAAGCATTGCCTTTGTCTGAGGAATGCCGAGCATGATTTTTTTGATAAGAGGTGAAAACAGTGAAAGATTTCCGAATAATACATTCAGCGGGAATGACATATATGGTGCGTGGGTTTCAAATGTTGCCCTGACCTCAGGCTGAAATCTGCCCTTATAAATCTTTTTTCTGCTGACTTCATTGATAAATGCTGTAAGCCTTACAATTGCGCAGTCATCAGCAGGATTGAGACCTACATGACCTGATGTATCCCTGACAGTCTTGCATCTGTACAGATGTCTGCTTTTTTCGTGCACAGCAACCATGGCACTTTTTGCCGTAACACCGGGAATCATACCCTGAGTGATTGCACCGCCTTCGTCAAGCACTGCCTCAAATCTGATATTGTTATCCTTGAAATATTGTGTGGCAAGCACCATTCCGTCTCCGCCCACCTCTTCATTGTTTGAAGAGCCGATATACAGATTGATGCCTTCAAAATCAAAGCCTTCGCCGAGAAGCTCTTCACAAGCCTGAAGCTGAGCAAAAAGCGGGGTTTTTGTATCAATTGTACCTCTGCCGTAAAGTGCGCCGTCCTTTTCCGTAGCACAGAAGGGGTCGGTTGTCCACTTGTCATCACCGTCAACAACGTCGTGGTGCGACATGACCATTATATTTTTCGTGGCATTTCTGCCCTTTATGACATAAACGAAGCAGCCGCTGCCGAATGTGAGCTTTTCAGCCCTTGATACGAGAAGAGGGAAATTCTCCTCAACAACATTATAGAATTTTCTGTACTGATCTGCATTCACACCGTCAGATGTAAAAACTGTTTTACAGTCAATCATTCTGCTGAGCTTTTTTGCATACTCACTGCATTTTTCAGGAGAAACGTTTTTTCTGTTTTCTTCCTGACCGAGAATTCTCTTTTTCATTATTCCTGCTCTTTTCTGTAAGATTCGATTGTCTTCGTAACCTTTTTATCGTCGTAGAAGAAAAATACTATCAGTGAAAGAAGACTGAATACACCTGCGCAGACGCCCGTAAGCTTTACCCCCTGAAGACCGACTGATTCACCTGAAAGTGCGCCGACTGCAAGAATACTTGAAACACCCATCATTGCAATTGCAGATGCAATTTTCTCGATAAATGTCTTTACGGCTGAGAATATACCCTCACGGTTGACACCGCTTACCAGACAGTCACACTGAATGATATCAGAAACAACCGACTGCGGAAGAATATTGATAGCAGCAAAGGGGAATGCAACGATAACGCCCATGCCGAGACCTATGAAAAGCTCATTTCCGGGAGCCAGCGCCGCAATCTTGTCACCGAAGTAGATAAGTCCGAAAACTACTGTGAACACAACACTTGCGATAATAAGCGGAAGCTTCTTGTTGTATTTACGGCTGATTTTTATAATCAGCGGGAAGAGACAGATTGCCACAACAATTGCCGCAAGCATTACAAGGAATGACTGCGACTCGGGAACATTGAGAAGCATTGTGATGTAGTACAGCATAGCTGTCTGGAAGAAAGCCATTGAAACACCGCTGAAAAGGTCGCCGAGACTGAAAATTACGAAATTCTTGTTTCTGAAAACAATCGAAAATGACTTGAATACTGATTCCTTGGGCTTTGTGTTTTCCTGAACGTAATCCTTTTCCTCAAATGCAAATGCACTGAGAAGAAGACAGACTATACCGATAGCTGCAAAGACAGTGAAAACTGTTCTCCATGCCCAGAGGGCTGAAAGACCTGCATCCTTAAGCAGATTTACAAACAGTGTTGCCGCATACATAAATGAGCTTGAACCCATGAAGAAAACTGTGCTGATTCCGTAATAACCGACTCTGACCTTTGCATCAGGAATAATTTCAGGCACGAGAGCATTTCTGGGAATAAAGAAGAATGTGTACGCCGTGTAATATGTTATAAGGAAGAAGCCTACCCAGATCGCATTTCCCACTGAGCCTTCTTTGAAGGGTGCGTAGAAAATCAGCAATACGGAAAGTGCATAAGGAAGCGCAGCATATCTCAGAAACGGAATTCGTCTGCCTGCCTTGTGTGTGCATCTGTCAGAAAGGGACGCAACAAGGGGATCGGTAACAGCATCGATTACCTTACCGATAGCAGTAATCAGCGCCATGATTGTGATAAATCCCAGAAGCTTATTCTGAGGAAGAATAAGAGGAAGTCCGCTTTTTGCCGTGGGCTGGAAGAAGTAAAGCAGATAATTACTTATCATACCTGTAAACAGACCCTTTGCTATGTCAGCAAGGCAGTAACGGTACATTTTTCTTTTAGGTAAAGTTTTTGCCATTTGTATCAGACCTTTCTCTGAAATTGAATATCATTGATTATATCACAATTTTTCCGGAAATGAAATAAAATTATAATTCTTTTATTAGAATCATGTCAAAAAGCTTCATCTCAAAAGAAAGCTTGTCTGTAATTTCCGTGCATTCACCGTTGCGAGTGCTATCAACACGGTATATTTCATATTTTCCCTCTCTGCCGAAATCAAGAGAAACATTTTTATTCTTCAGCGAATCATCATCGCTGTAATAAGTCACAAGCGCAGTTATCTTACCGTCTTTATCTGCACCGCAGAGAGAATATATATTTCCGGATGCGTTTTCGCAGGGTATTTCCTTTTCACAATCGTAAAACATACCATACCAATACAACGCAAAATAGCCTTTCAGCTTTTCATAGGTATAAAAATCAAACACACCGTTGAAAACCGAAGGTCTTGTATCGTAATACATAAGCATATCAATTGAAGTGTGCTGTGCCTGACAGATGCACGAGAGCACAAATGATGCTCCCTTGATTCCGTGCATGGTTTTTATGGAGTACAGATATTCATCTGTCCAGCCTTTGACATAATTCCACTCATTGAGTATGCTTTCTGTGTTTTTATAGCCGTATTTATCGAGAAGCGCTCTCATTCTTTCAGCCTTTTTCACCATGTGACAAGGCTCTGTGCAGTAAATATGCCAAGAAAAGAAATCAATCTCAACATCACGTTTTTTCATTTCGCAAAGAAAATCCTCTGCCCATTCTTCATTGTGCGCAAGTGCAGGGCCACCGATTTTCAGATGGGGAAATTTTCCCTTAAGATGCTTTGCGGTGGTTTCATAAAGGTCAAAAAACTGAGCCTTTGTGCCGCCCCATGTGCGCTTGTTGTCAGAATCATCACTGTCAAGGTCAGCTTCATTCCATATCTCCCAGTATTCAATATTGAGATTATAGCCGTCCGCCCAGCCTTCGTTGTAATGTCTGATAATATGCTCGCAGATAACAGCCCATTTCTCAAAATCTGCAGGAGGAATGGTGCCGTGCTTTTTTATCTGATGCTCAATTGTCTGACCGAGTCTGAAAAAAGTCTCAGTGCCGGCATCGAGACAGACAAGAATACTTTCATCAGTGCAGGGAAAATCATAAGAACCGGGATTATACGGGTCAGCATTGAAATCGGGAAAAATCCGTGTTATATCATGACTGTAAGGGCCGCCGTAAATACCGCACACGGCAGAATCATGATTACGGCTGTAAGGAATCCGTGCCGCCTTGTAATCAGCAAAATTACTGCGATACTGATCATCTGCATGGCGCTTGTGCCACGGGCCGCCGTTTGTGGCGTTAAGAAGCTTGAATTTACATCCGTCTGCATTAATATTGAATTTCAATGTATCCATAAAATCCCCACCATGAAAGCTCGGTTATTCTTCCGTTGTAACAACAGGTTTGCCGTCCTTGCCAACAAGCACAGTCAGACCGCTTGCCGTTCCGTTGCAGTGAAACAGATAATTCACACCCGTCTCTCTGTCAACGAATATTTCCGTTGATTCAATTGCACCCTGAGAATATATTTTTACAAATCTTTTGTCTTTTTTCATTCTGTTCAACCTTTCTTTTTTGACGGAAGCTCACACCAGAGTGTAAAGCCGAGAATCAGCACACCGCCGATTATCTGAGGTAATGACATTTTTTCATCGAGCCATATCACGCTCACAAGCACTGCCACGAGAGGGTCGATATAACTGAGAATCGCAACCTCCTGACCGGGAAGATCCTTCAGTGATGAGAAATACATGCAGTAAGTAACGCCTGTGTGAATAATACCTACCACAAGAAGACAGATCCAGCCCTTGCTTTCAAGCGCACCGAGAGTGAATCCGCTTGTGAATGCAACATAAGGCACAAGCACGATAATTGCCGCCACAAACTGAATGAAAGTACGGTGAAGACCTGCCACACCCTTGATGAATTTATTCAGAAGCATAACAGTTGCATAGAATGCAGCCGCACCAAGTCCGAATGCAATTCCCAGCAAATCCTGCTTTCCGCCGCCTGCCGTGCCGGTAATAAGCACAAGACCTGCAGTTGACATTACAAAGCAGAGAATCTGCTTGCCCGAAAGCTTTTCCTTAAACAGAAACGGACTTACAACCATTACAATTACGGGCGCAAAATAGTAGCTGAGTGTTGCCACGGAAACTGTTGTGTATTTGTATGCTTCAAAAAGGAGAATCCAGTTGATACCCATTGCCGCACCTGAAAACAGAAGAAGCAGCAATTCCTTTCTGATGTTTTTAACCGAAAGCTTCTGTTTTGTAACAAGCAGAAAGCCACCCACAAGCACAGCTGCAAGCACTGCACGATACAGCGCAAGCTCACCTGAGCTGACACTGATATTTCTTACAAACGGCGCCAATGTACCGAAAACGAACATTGCAACTGCCATTAAAATTTTTGATATATTTTCCTTTTTCATAAAATGCCCTCTTGTCCGACGGTTTAATATAGATAATTATATAATATATCACTGATTAAATCAAGGTTATTGACCTCATCACTTCAATTAATTAAAGTAAAATGTCAGATTTTTATTGCTAAAAAATCCATGTGATGCTATACTTGAAACACAGGACGGTGGGAACATGAAAAAAGGTTTGAAAGTTTTTCTCGGAATTATTATCTCAATCGCATTGGTTATCGTGCTCGGCATCACAAATATCGTGCCGTATTTTGCTGTCATTCCCGACATGGTGAAGGTAGGCGTTGATTACATCAGCCTTGACAGGAATCCCGACTATCCGCAGAAAAAGGAGCTTGTTGCGACTCTTGATGAAACACAGACAGCACACCCATTTATTCTTGCAGATAAAAATGATTTTGATATCGCAAGAAATGAATACAACAGCAATCAGTTTTCAGACTACACAAAAAAGCTTTCTGATTATGTTTTTGCAAATGCCGATGCGCTTCTTGATACAACAAATTATCCCCCCATGGAATATGTGCTTGACGAAGAAGACAGTATTCTGCCCATATCCCGTGAAACCATCAACAGAATGGTCATTCTCGGCTATGCATGGCAGATAACAGGCGACGAAAAATACGCAGAAAGAGCCGAAAAGGAAATCATCAAGGTCTGCAGCTACGACGATTGGTGCAATTCTCACTTCCTTGCATCGGCTGAAATGGCTCTTGCAGTTTCAATCGCATACGACTGGCTTTATGACTATCTTGATGACGACATAAAAGCAACCATGGAGCAGAAGGTGTGGGATTATGCCATTTATTCCGCCCTTAACGATAATCACTGGTTTACATGGTCGAAAAACAACTGGAACAGCATCTGTTACAGCGGTATCGGCATTGCATGCATGACCTTTGCATCCTACGATATCGCAAGTGCGGCAGAATTTCTTTCAATGTGCTACGAAAATATGCCCATCGCATTTGAAAACTTCACCCCCGACGGAATTTATGCGGAAGGCCCCGGTTACAGCCAGTCAGGCATGAATTCAATCGTTTATTTCATTTCCACTTCTGACAGCTTTTTCGGCACAGACTTCGGCATGAGCGAAATCAGCGGCTTTAAGGAGCTTGGCAAATTCCCCGTTTACATAACAACTCCCACAAGTGTTTTTAACTTCGGTGACAACAAGGCAAGAATGTGCTTCTCACCAGCTCTTCATTGGTACGCATCTGAATATGACTCTCCGCTTCTTGCCTGCTATCAGATGTGGGATGAGCCTTCCGTATTTGAAGTGAACACATCAGAAAATGCAGAGAAAAACGGCAGAGGCAGAGAGGACGCACTTTCACTGCTCTGGTATGACAGAAGCTACACTGCCGAAACTGCAGATTTTTCGTCCGAATCACTCAATCTTTTCCTTACATCTGATGTCGGTCAGGATATGGTGCTTATGAGAAGCGCATACCTTGACGAAAATGCAGCCTTCGCAGGCATCAAGGGTGGTTACAACTTCATCAATCACGGTGACCTCGACATAGGTACCTTTGTATTTGATGCTCTGGGTGAGCACTGGGCTGAGGAATTAGGCCCCGGACCTTACGACGCACCCGGTTATTTCCTTAACACACCTGCAGGCGGCCGCTGGAAAAACTATTCAAAGCGTGCCGAGGGTCAGAATACACTTGTCATCAATCCCCACATGACACTTGAAGACCAGTATGTACTTGCCGAAAGCAGCTTTATTCACTACGAGCCTCGTGAGGGCGGCGGCTTCTGCACTCTTGACATGACAGATGCATACCGCATGAATGGTGTCACAAAAGCAGAAAGAAGCTTTGAGCTTTTCGACAATTCCTCACTTAAAATCACAGACAATGTAAAGTGCATTATAAAAAGTGACATTTACTGGTTTATGCACACAAAGGCTGATATTGAAATTTCCGAAGACGGAAAAACTGCCATTCTCACACTGGACGGAAAACAGCTTAAAGCAACTTCACATTCTGACGGTGTATTCTCAGTTATGAATGCCGGAAGACTCAGCGGTGAATGGGAATACGATGAAGAATACGATGACATCAGAAAGCTGACGGTAAAGCTTGAAAATGTCAGAAAAGCAGAGATTATAATTACTCTCGAACCTATGGTATAACAAAAAACACGGAGATACTCTCTCCGTGCTTTTTTATTCTGCCAACCAGTCAAATGATTTTCGTCCGCAGACCGAATGCTTGCCGTCAAAGACATCAATATGAAGCTTGTCCTCAGCATTCATAAGTGCGTAAACATTCTTTATTTTTTCGTGTGCCGTCCTGCTTGCCCCAATGGGGAATAATTTATCCTTGTTACCCGATTCGATAAAAAGCTCCTTCGGTGCAAGGGCAGAAGCGAAATCATAAATTTCACCCGTTTCAAGAATACGGGGAATATAATTATCAGGGCAATGCCACATTGACATGATGCTGTCCTTAAAAGTATTCACGTATCCGCAAACAAC
>JAFYUD010000010.1 GCA_017549665.1 Clostridia bacterium
GCACTGAACGTCAGCGTCGATATCCCAGTTATCCCACATTGAGGGAAGATCCTCAGCCATGAGGAATGTGTTGAGATTGTAGCCGTTGCCTGCGACCTCTCTTGAAGCTGTCTTGTCAAAGAATGAGCTGATTGTTCCGTTGTCAGCAAATTTTACTGAAGCAAAGGGTGTTTCAAGTGCATTGCTGTCTGCTGTGAATGCAGATACATCTGCAGGAGTGCCTTCCTTAAGCTTGAATGTAACAGAACTCATAGCAGGAACAGTGATGCCACTGATGATGAGTTTCTTGTTGCCGTCAAGGTCAGTATAAACCTGCTGTCTGCAGTCAGCATCAACAATAAGTCCTTCATAATCCATAAAGATTGCATCATTTCTGTCAAATGAAAGTGTGTTGATGAATGTTACGGAGTCATTTGTATCAGCATTTACAATTGCTGAAATCTGTTCCTTTGCATCGTTGATAAGTGCAGTTGTTTCAGCACGGCTTTCAACGTGTGCTCTTGCAAGACATGTACCGGGAAGGATATCGTGGAACTGATTGAGAAGGAGAGTCTCGTAAAGGGGAGCAATCTTCTCAGAAGATGCAACTGCACCTGACTTCTTTGCTTCGTTTACAGTAAGAATTTCAAGGTCTCTGAGTGCAAGCTCAGACTTTCTGTTGTTTCTCTTGATTGTGTGCTGATTTGTGAGTGTGCCTCTGTGAAGCTCAAGATAAAGCTCACCCTTGTATGTGTTGGGATTTGCAGCAGTTGCTTCAAGGTCCTTCATGAAGTCACTTACAGACATGTGCTTTGATTTACCGACACCGTCAAGGTCTTCGATTCTCTTTGCAAGCTCAACCATTTCAAACTGAGGGCCGCCGCCGCCGTCACCGAAACCGTATGAAATAAGTCTCTTGTTTGTAACACTCTTCTGCTTGATAAGCTTCTTGGTCTCTCTGATAACAGAAGCAACATCAGGATACATATGAGTTCTGTTGAAGTGTGTGAATACACTTGTTCCGTCAAGACCAACCCAGTTGAATGTATCGTAGGGGAAGTCGTTTGTATCATTCCAGCTGAGCTTGGTTGTAAGGAAGTAGTCAACACTACAACCCTTCATGATCTGAGGAATAGCAGCTGAATATCCGAATGTATCGGGAAGCCAGAAGCAGTCAGAAGTGTAATCAAAGTACTTTCTTGTAAATCTCTGTCCCCAGAGGAACTGACGGATCATTGATTCACCTGAAGTGATATTGCAGTCACATTCAACCCATACACCGCCGTTGGGCTCATATCTGCCTTCCTTGACCTTTTCTGCAATTCTTTCGAAAAGCTCAGGGTAGTTCTTTCTGATCATGTTGCTGTGGCAGGCAGAGCTCTGAATAAAGTTGTATTCGGGATACTGCTCCATAAGGCTCAGTGCGTTTGCATATGTTCTTGTAACCTTCTTTTCAGTTTCGCCGACATGCCAGAGCCATGCTGTATCCATGTGTGAATGACCGATAAGACCTGAGAATGCAGCGGAGTCAGCGCTCTTCTTTGAAAGGACTTCCTTAAGTGCGGGAGCAGACTTTCTGATACCTTCCATGTATGTTTCCATATCAGTGTCTTCAATTGCATAGTATGCGTTCTTATGTACTTCATAAAGTGCGTTTACAGCAAGTCCACGCATGAAATCGTCTTTATCAAGAGCAGTAGCAAGCTGCCATACAGTTACAAGATCAAAGTAGAATTCCTGAATCTCATAATTCTTTGTACAGATGTCAGCACCGTTGTAGATGAAATTGTAATCCTTGATACATGCATCTTCATAAGGATGGCAGCCGGGGTAGTCGTGACCGCCGTAATATTCGATTACGATGTCAAGATTTTCACCTGCAACAGCATTCTTTCTGATCATATCACAGTAGTGATTACCGTGACCTGTGTAAACAATTTTTGTTGCAAAAGTACCCATTGTTCTTCCGTTGACAAACAGAAGAGCTTCATAACCGCCCATGTGAGGCTTGATGAAAAGGTCTTTGCCTGCAAGCTCTGCAGGAACAGTGAATGTTGATTTGTACCAGCTGTAAGCATCCTTACCGTACCATGTGGTACCTCTTTCAGCAGGTGCAAATTTGCTGTCATCAGGAATCTCGTGAAGTCTTTCTTTTGTTACGAACTGCGAAAAATCAATAGTTTCGTAAGTGTCGAAAATCATCGGTTCGAGTCTTTCCTGAAAACGCTTTATTTTTTCAAGCAGTTTTTCAATCTGCGGCTCATTTAACATAAAATCACCTCAAATAAATATTTGATGAAATTATACTACATTAATAATAATAATGCAACTACAAAGTTTAAATAAATGTGTTGAAATTGACAGAAAACAAGTGTATAATGTTGATATGAATATTTATGATTTTGACAACACAATCTATGACGGCGAAAGTATATGGGATTTCTTTAAGGCTTATATCAAAGTCAATCCTGCCTTTGTCCGTTACATGCCCAAGGTGATTTTGGCGTTTGCGAAGTACAAACTCGGAAAGCTGACCGTTGAGCAGATGCTCAGAGATTATGCTCCGGTCATAAAAAAGTGTTACTGTGACTATGATAATTGGGAGGAATTCACAGTAAAATTCTGGGATGAGCATATGCATAAAATCAAAAGCTTTTATCAGGATGTGCGCAAGGATGACGATGTTATCCTTACAGCTTCACCCGATATTACTATCAATGAGATAGCAAAACGGCTCAACATAAAGTATGCCGTCTGCTCAACTGTTGATAATGATACAGGTGAAATCACACGCCTGTGTATGCGTCAGAAT
The DNA here is from genome assembly GCA_017549665.1 of Clostridia bacterium. The sequence goes on from JAFYUD010000010.1 coordinate 2,792, forward strand.
AAAATCACTGCTCTTAAAGAAGAGTTCGGAGAAGATGTGCAGATTGATGATTTTTATACTGATTCTATTGCGAATGACGGCTTTTTTGCCGAGCATGCAAAGCGTGTTTTTCTTGTAAAAGGTGATAAAATCACACAGATTAAATAATGGCTGAAAAAAGTGGTGTAAGGTTATTGTACCTTACACCATTAATTTTTTGATTATTGTTAATGTAAAGCAAAACACCATTACACAATAAATGTATAAATAACCTGTAAAGTAAATTTGCTTTATAATGTTCAAAACTTTGTCTAAAATGTTTATAATTCTGCTCAAAATGTTTAAAAGTGTGCAAAAACAGGCGATTTTTGTAAGGCTTTCAGCCTTTACTGTTCAAAACCGATGGGTTTTATATACAATGAATATACATTCTGATATGCAGTCAATTATCTGAAATCAGGTGCTTGAACTGCTCAAAATACTCGACAATTCTGAATCGCACCTCGTATTCTGATGTGTTCATTGTTATATTTTTCTGTTTTTGATTGAATACTTTTTCAACAGAATTACCTTCTGCGGCGGGAATACAGACCGATGGAAACATCATACACCACCAGTTTTTTCCTTTTCCCTCACCGATTGTTATTTTTACTGCATTATATCTTCCTGCAGGGATAGTAATACCGTCATAAACTCTTGTTGAGAAGTATTCTGAAACTGTTTCAGCTTTAACGGTATAATCATATCCGTTCATGTTTACGACTTTCTGTGCAATATCACGGAGCGCATCTGTTTCATTACTGATTATATAAAGTGCTTCTTCAGACGATGAGACAGTGTCTGTCAATAAAGAAGTTTCTGTAAGTATAGCATCCCTGACCTTTAATTTAAGC
>JAFYUD010000122.1 GCA_017549665.1 Clostridia bacterium
GCCGATGTTGTTGAACAGTGCGTAGATTGAGCTGATTTTTCTTACAAGCTTGTTCCACATTGTCTGGAAATAGCTTGTTTCTGTCTTGTGACCGCCCTGAGCAGATGTCTTTGTGATTGTGAAGCTGTTGAAAGGCTCATCAGCACCAACCTCGTATGACTTTACAGTGATTGAATCTTCGTCACAGTCAAGGATGTTGTATGTTGCGTTTTCTGTGAGATAATCAAAGCCTACCTGCTTGTTGAGTCCTAATTCATCATCATCGCCTCTGGGACGAGTGATAGAACATGAAACCATGTAGATTGTACCTGCGGGATCTCTCATGAGAGGATCGAGAAGCTCAATATTCCGGTTGCCGTAAAGTACGTTTGTAACTGTGTAATAATGGCTGTGACCGAGAAGTACAAGGTCGATGCCGTATTCATCAGCGATGGGACCCCAGATCATTCTCAGAAGTCCGTTTTCACTTTCTCTGTGAGGGATTCTGCCACTGTAAAGGTCGTGATGCATCATCATAACCTTCCACTTGACATCGGGATTTGCGCTGATTGCAGCTTCGATAAAATCAACGTGACCTTCAGCATTTGCGTTGTTTGAGTCCATCATAAGGAAAAGGACATCACCCTTTACAAACCAGTAATTCTTACCGATATAGGATGTGATTGATGACTGTGTATCCTGATTGGGAAGATTTGTGAATGTTCTGTATTCAACACCCTTGCGGTCGTGATTGCCGATTGATGTTGCGAATGAAACAGTTTTGAAAAGGGGAGAAGCAGTAAGAGCTTTGTACTCAGCTTCAAGACCTTCTGATGCCTGGTCACCTGCAGAAAGAATAACTGAAATATCAGAATTTTTGCTCAGTGCATCTTCGTATGTTTCACTGAAGAGATATGATGTATTGCTCAGATTGTCAGGATTTTCTTCACTGTTGTCTGAAATATGGATATCTGTTACATACATTGCAGAGAATGATGAAGCATCTGCTGTTGTGAAGCTGTAAACGTCAGAAATAAAGTCACCGCTTACGCACTGATAGTAATAAGTTGTGTCAGCTTTAAGACCTGAAACGGTTACCTTGTTTGCAAAGTCACCTTCTGAAGCTTTTACAGCTGTACCCTTGAAGGATACTGCATCAGCAAATGCTGTGTCTTCTGAAATGATAACCTCGGGTACGTTTTCAGTTTTTGTATACCATGAGAAATTGCGCTGTGATTCGTCGCTTCCGACAAACATGATGATACCTGCTTTTGCATCGTCAGTTGCCCATACATCAGCCCACTGAGCCTCACTCATTGCAAATGAGGGGACAGCCATTGTAACAAGCATGATAAATGCAAGAATGACAGTTAATGCTTTCTTGAAATTCATAAAAACATTCCTTTCACTTGTTTATGGTAAAATTATATCACGGCAGGAATTCAAAGTCAATAAAACGAAAAAAGATATTGCCTTTTACTGAAAAATAAAATATAATTGAGACAGGAGATGATAAAATGAGCTATCTTGGAAATGAAATCAAAAAACTCGGTTTCGGTCTTATGCGTCTGCCTATGAACGGGAATGAAATCGACATTGAGCAGACAAAAGCAATGGTTGACGAGTTTATGTCAAAGGGCTTTACATATTTTGATACAGCATACGTTTACGGTGAGGACGGAGCCAGTGAAAAGGCAGCAAAGGCTGCCGTCGTTGACAGATATCCCCGTGAGGCTTTTCAGCTTGCGTCAAAGCTTCCGATATGGTGCTGCGATACTGCAGAGGATATGCAGAAGGTCTTTGATACCTCTCTTGAGCGTACGGGTGCAGGCTATTTTGACTTTTATCTTCAGCACGCTCTTGATAAGGAAAAGGTGAAAAAACTCGATAAATTCGGCGCATGGGATTTTGTAGCAGGACTCAGGGAAAAAGGACTTGTGAAGCACATGGGATTTTCATTCCATGACTCGGCAGATGTTCTTGATGAAATTCTCACTGCACATCCTGAGCAGGAGTTTGTTCAGCTTCAGATAAATTACAATGACTGGGAAAGTGACAGCGTTCAGGCAAGAAAATGCTATGAGGTCGCAAGAAAGCACGGAAAGCCGATTATTATCATGGAGCCTGTCCGTGGCGGCTCGCTTGCAGTGCTTACACCTGAAATTCAGGAGCTTTTCAGATCAGTTCATCCCGATAAGAGTATTGCTTCCTGGGCAATCCGTTATGCCGCATCACTTGAAGGTGTTATAACAGTGCTCAGCGGTATGTCAGACTTTGATCAGATGCGTGACAATCTTGAGTCAACTGCAGAAGCTGTTGTTCTTACAGACGAAGAAAAGGCAACGATTGAAAAAGCGGCGGAAATGCTCCGTAATACACCCACAATTCCCTGTACAGGCTGTAAATACTGTATTGAGAATTGTCCTGCAAATATCAATATTCCGGAGATTTTCAAGATTCAGAATCAGTATTCTGTTTACGGAAATCTCGATGCAACGAAAAACAGATATCAGGACAGAACAAAGGACTCAGGTAAAGCAAGTGATTGTGTTGCCTGCGGTCAGTGTGAAAGCGTCTGTCCTCAGCACATTGAAATAATTGATCTGCTGAAAAAATCGGCAGAAATATTTGAATAAAACCAAGGAGGAACTTATTATGACTTGTCCTAATTGTTCAACTGAATTTGAAAACGATATGCTCTACTGCCCCAATTGCGGTACTGCAGTAAGCAGCATGAATGCACAGCAGAGTAACGATGCTCAGAATAATTCACAGCAGAATTATTATTCTCAGCAGGGGTACACTCAGCAGAATTATACTCAGCAGAACTATTCTCAGCAGAATCAGTATCCCAATACAAATTACAACACGGGATACAATAATACATACTCTTCACAGACATATCAGCCGGCGCCTCAGCCTGCACCCACAGTGAAGCAGTACGTAGGCTGGATGCTTCTCGGTTCACTTCTCGGCCCTGTAAGTATCATACTTTCAATTATTTTTGCCTGTTCATCAGATAATAAGCCCAGAGCAGATTTCTTCAAGGCACATCTGATTCTTATGGCAATTACAGCTGTAATTACGTTTGTTGTGATGATTGCGATGATGGTATTCAGCTTTTCGATAAGTGATTTTGTGTTTGACTCAGCAATGTCAACCGATTTCATGAATATAATTTCATTGTTATAATAAAGAAACCGCCTTTGCAGGCGGTTTTTTTGTCATTTCAATAGCTTTGCGGCATCGGGGAAAAGTTGTATGCTTCGTTTTAAGATACCGTTCATGTGTGCAATTGCCGTGCCGTAATTCGTGATAGGAATATTATTGTCAAGCGTCTGCTTGATTCTGTATTTCATTTCTCTTTCATTGAGCATACATCCGCCGCAGTGGATTACGAGTGCGTATTTGCTCAGCTCTTCGGGAAATTGAGTGCCGCTTGTGAACTCGAATGAAATATCCTTGCCTGTGTGCTTCTTTATCATTGCCGGAAGCTTCTGTGTGCCTATGTCACCGCACTGTCTGTGGTGAGTGCAGCCTTCTGAAATAAGCACGGTGTCACCGTCTCTGAGCTTATCAAGTGCAGCTGCACCTGACACGGCAGATATCAGGTCACCCTTGTAACGTGCAAAAAGTATTGAAAAGGATGTAAGCAGAATATCGTCAGGCGTGTCTTTTGCAACCTTTGCAAATGCCTGAGAATCAGTGATTACGATTTTCGGTTTTCTTCCCAGTGAACGAAGTGTTGAGGGAAGCTCGTTATCCCTTGTTACAACAGCAACAGCACCTGCGTCAAGGATATCACGGATTGTCTGCTGCTGAGGAAGAATAAGCCTTCCTTTTGGGGCAGCTTTGTCGATGGGGACAACAAGCACAATCAGATCATCCGGCTCAATAAGGTCACTGACGATCTTTTTGTTGTTTTCTTCCTGTTTTGCAAGGCTTGCAATCATTTCCTTAAGCTCATTGATATTCATTTTATCCTTTGCGCTGACATGAATTGTGTTTTTGTCAGCTTCGGGGATAACGTCAAGTAAATCTGCCTTGTTCCGTGCAATGATGTACGGGATTTTTTTATCATTGAAAAGTGTGACAAGCTCTTGCTCTGAAGCAGAAAGACCGTTTGCGGCTTCTGTTACAAGCACTGCAATATCAGTCATGTTCAGAATCTGACGTGCCTTTTTTACACGCATTTCACCAAGCTCACCAACGTCGTCAATGCCCGGTGTGTCAATGATAACCACGGGGCCGAGGGGGAGAAGCTCCATTGCTTTTTTTACGGGGTCTGTTGTTGTACCCTTCACATCAGAAACGAGTGAAAGCTCCTGTCCCGTAACAGCATTGACGATACTCGATTTTCCTGCGTTTCTCAGACCGAAAAAGCCGATGTGTACTCTCTCTGCGGAAACAGTTTCGTTAAGTCCCATAAAAGTCCTCCTCAGAAACGGAAATCTCTTCTGTTTGAATTCTTTATGTTTTCAATATTGTCTTTTGCAATCTGCTTTACTTTTTCAGTGGGAATTTTTTCAAGTTCCTTTTCAATAAGCTCAAAGCCGATTTTTTTTGTCTCTTCCGATGCGTAGTCAATAAGATACTCTGTGAGAGTCATCAGTGCATTTGGGTGACAGCAGTTGAGAATCTGACCGTTTTTGCAAAGAGCCATGAAACGGTCACCGGTTCTGCCTTCACGATAGCATGCTGTACAAAAAGAAGGAATATGACCGTTTTCCATAAGCCATTTTACAACTTCATCAAGAGTTCTCTGATCTGAAACATCAAACTGTTCTGAGTCGTGGGGTCTTTCTTCTTCTGTGTAACCGCCTACTGAAGTTCTTGAAGCACCGCTTATCTGTGAAATACCCATATTCAGTGCCTTGCCTCTGACTTCTTCAGATTCTCTTGTTGAGATGATCATTCCTGTGTAAGGCACTGCAAGACGGATACAGGCAATAATTTTGCCGAACATCTCGTCTGAAATTGAATTGTCAAAAACATCGGGGTCGATGTCGTCTGCACGCTTGATTCTCGGTACACTGATTGTGTGAGGTCCTACTCCGTGTACAGCCTCAAGATGCTCTGCGTGCATAAGAAGACCTGCAAATTCATATCTGTAAAGCTCAAGACCGAAAAGTACACCAAGACCTACGTCGTCAATACCGCCTTCCATAGCTCTGTCCATAGCTTCTGTATGATAATCATAATCATGCTTGGGGCCTGTGGGATGAAGCTTGAGATAGCTTTCCTTGTGGTATGTTTCCTGGAAGAGAATGTATGTACCGATACCTGCATCCTTGAGCTTACGGTAATTTTCAACTGTTGTTGCCGCAATATTTACGTTTACTCGTCTGATAGCACCGTTTTTATGGTTGATGCTGTAGATTGTCTTTATACATTCAAGTATGTATTCAATGGGATTGTGTACAGGGTCTTCACCTGCTTCAATGGCAAGACGCTTGTGCCCCATATCCTGAAGTGCAATAACCTCTGCCTTTACTTCTTCCTGTGTCAGCTTTTTACGTGCAATATGCTTGTTTTTAAGATGATAAGGACAGTAGACACAGCCGTTGACACAGTAGTTTGAAAGGTAAAGAGGCGCAAACATAACTATACGGTTGCCGTAAAATGCAAGCTTGATTTCCTCTGCGATTCTGTAGATTTCCTCAACCTTTTCGGGAATGTCACAGGCAAGAAGCACAGATGCTTCCCTGTGAGTAAGTCCCTGACATACACAGCCTGTTTCTGTCTTCTTCGGACGAGCCTTTTCAAGAATAGCATCAATAAGCTCAATATTATTCTTGTTTGCATCTGCATATTCGAGAGTTGCTCTGATTTCGCCGTCATTTATGAATTCTTCTGCTTTGAGTGATTTAGGATTGTAAATTGCCATGATGTATTATCCTTTCTTTATATCTCCACGGTCGGATATGATTTCGTATCCGATTGATTGTATTTTTTTTCTGAGTGAATCAACAGCTTCTGCCGCTTCATCACCGAAGCTTTTTTTGTTGTTGTAAAGCTCATATTTCTTTCTCACCGATGAAGGGGAGAGATTGGGCATTATTACATTCGCACCGGAAAGAATACCTCTTTCGTGTCCGTCATCGAGTAATGTGCCAAGAGCTGTTGTTGACGGTAATAATATATTCGGCTTTATAAGTCTGATGATTGATAAAAGATAACAGGTAAGCTCTGCACTTCCTGCGTTGTGCTGACTGAAGGGTGTTGCGTCATGGGGGATAAACGGTCCGATGCCGCACATGTCAGGACTGAATTCTTCGATGAATTTAAGGTCTGCCGCAATGTGTCTTTCCGTCTGGAAAGGAGAGCCGACCATAAATCCGCAGCCTGTCTGGAATCCTGTTGATTTCAGATTTCTGAGACATTCCATCCGTTTGTCAAAAGACATTTCTGACGGGTGAAGTTTTTCGTAATGCTCCTTGTCGGCAGTTTCGTGCCTTAACAGATATCTGTCCGCACCGGCATTGTACAGCTTCTTATAACTGTCACAGCTTCTTTCTCCTAATGACAGCGTAACTGCACAATCGGGGAATTCAGCTTTGATTTTTTTTACGACACTGCACATGAAATCATCACTGAAATGTGAATCCTCACCGCCTTGCATTACGAATGTCCTGAAGCCGAGTGCATAACCTTCACGGCAGCATTCAAGGATTTCATCCTCAGTAAGTCTGTATCTGCTGCAGTCCTTGTTGCTTCGTCTGATTCCGCAGTAAAGACAGTCATTCCTGCAGAAATTACTCACTTCAATAAGACCACGAATAAAGACTGATTTGCCGTAGATTTTTTCTCGGACACTTCTTGCTTTTTCTGCAAGAATACGTACTGCTTCTTCATTACGGTGAGTTATCAGATATTCATATTCTTCAATACTCAGTGTGTGCTGAGCTTCAAGCTTTTCAATAAGCTGTATTAATTTATCATTCATTGGTTATCACATTTGAGTATGCAGTTTTTACGCTGATACCCGGAATCTTTCCTATTTTTCCCGATAAAGCCGAAATAACATCCTGAGGTGCATCAAGTGCTATACTTACTATGCTGATATTTTTCTCACGGTAAGGGACACCCATTCTTCCGATGATAAAATTACCGTATTCGTGAAGAACAGCATTCAGACTTTCTGTGGAATCAGTGTTTTCTACTATTATTCCCATCACAGCAACACGGGTATTCTTGTTGTCAGCCATAATATCCTCCAAAAAAATGTGCCTTTCCGCAAAAGAGCGCAGAAAGGCACAGTGATATAATACGAAATTATTATAAATCTGCAGCCTTTCAGTCAGAGAATTCTTTCTGTCAGGATTACATATTTATTTTAATATGCTGACATGAAAATGTCAATACTTCGTTATATATTTCTTTGTGTATCGTTTTTTCGTTGTTGACATTTTTATATTTTTTGTTATTATAGAATTAAGATTGACAGGAGGTCTTTTTATGAACGGCAATAAAAAATTTCTCAGACTTGTTTTGGCGTTTGTTTTTCTGTTCAGTACATTATCTTCACTTCTGACATTTTCTGCATCTGCAGCAAATGCAGTGCTTGTGTCTGAGCCTGAAAAGCTCTATGATGCTCAGGCGGATTATATTCAGACGCTTGAAGCTGTAACTGATGTTGATGCGCTGGAGGATTATCTTTCTGAACAGCTGGTGAAGTATCCTGAAACCATCAGTATTTTATCTTTCGGACTTCCCGCAACACAGCAGTATCTCAATGCTGTTACAGATCTTGTCAGAAATGACATTGTTGAAGCTTTCCACGTAAACGGTTTCTGGTCAAGTGTTCAGGGGGATAAGCTTGCAACCCTTACAGTTACTTATAATATGACGGAAAATGATTACAAGAGCAGATATTCCGAATGTATATCAGCAGCAGCTGTGATTCTTAACGGAGTAAAGGGTAACAGCAGCCTTACCGATGTGCAGAAAGCATTGCTGATTCATGACAGACTTGCACTGCATTGTGAATACGATTATCAGAATTATCTTAACGGTACGATTCCCGATGACAGCTACACAATGTACGGTGCGCTGGCAAACGGTACGGCAGTATGTCAGGGATATTCAGAAGCTTACCTGTATCTTCTTGAACAGGTCGGAATCGAAAGCTATCTTTGCAGCTCTGATGCACTCAATCATGCATGGAATATCGTTGAAATAGGCGGAAAAGCTTATCATGTTGACGTTACATGGGATGACCCCGTATGGGATAAAACAGGCCATGTGCTTCATGAAAATTTCCTTGTTTCAAATGACGGGATATATGCATCAGGTCATACTGCATCTGATTATGAAAGACCTGCAACAGATAAGAAATATGATGGTTATTTCTGGACAGAGTCCGATTCTGCATTCCAGCTTTTGAATAATGAAATTTATTATGTTGATAATGATTCAAATACAATCTGCAGATACAGTGACAGGTCAGTTGTTCACAATATTGATACAATGTGGTTTGTCAGCATGAATTCATACTATCCGTCAGGTTATATCTGTCTTGACAGTGATGGTACAGACCTTTTATATAATACTGCAGATGCGGTTTATAAGTATGATCTGAACACCGGCACAGCAACAGAAATATGGCGTCCGAAAATGCCTTCAGGCGGATATTTCAGTATTTACGGCTTCAGATTCGCAGACGGATATTTTATCTGTGATATAAATAACGATGCAAATTTTGACGGAAATACAAAGAAGAATTATCAGCAGACGAAGTTTTACAAGCATATAGAAACGGATGATTCCGTAAATTCAGTTGTAATCAGTGCACACCCGTCAAAAACTGTCTATTATATCGGTGACAAGCTTGATACATCAGGTCTTGAGCTTTCTGTCCACAGAAACAATGGTATTACAGAAATTGTGAAAGACGGATTCGAGCTTCAGGGCTTCAATTCAAAAACTGCAGGTAAAAAAACCGTAACTGTTTTTTACGAGGACTTTTCCGATACATTTGAAATCGAAGTAAAAACTCCTTCAATTGAAATCGGTGAAGAGAAAATAACTGTTGACAAAATGGCAATTCATATTTTTGAATACAGTACAGAGCCTGCCGGCTGTGAGATTACATGGACTTCATCCGACCCGCTGATTGTCAGAGTATCTGCCCCCGGCAAGATAACTTCAAATGTACTTGCAGGGTCAGCAGTAATAAGTGCTTCATTCGTATACAACGGTATTACATATTCCGATACATGTGAGGTTTCGGTTGCATGTGCTCATTTCGGTCGGAGAGATACATTCGAAGCTGTGCCGTCAACATGTGTGACACACGGACACGAAAAATATATTGTCTGCCTTGTCTGTGACAGCATCATCGTCGGCTCGGATGCACCTCTGCCTCTTGCTGAGCACAACTATGTGCAGAATCCAGATGAAAAATATATGATAACTGCGGCAACATGTATTTCGGCAGGAGAGTACTATGAATCATGCAGCGTCTGCGGAAAAACCGGTGAAAACACATTTACCGGATCAGCATTTGATTCTGAAAATCATGTTCATACAGAAATTCTTGAACCGATAGAGCCTTGTGCTGATAAGGACGGCCTTACTCAGGGTGAAAAATGCACCGACTGCGGTGTTGTTATAAAAGAACAGCAGGTTATTCCTGCCGGTACTTCTCATTCGTTTGTAGAAGTGGAGGTTGCTCCTACATGTACTCAGCAGGGATATACAATTCTTAAATGTACACTGTGTCTTCATACCGAATTCGCAGATTATACTGATGCGAAAGGTCATTCATTCGGTGAATGGCAGCTTGTAAAGGCTCCTGATGAGAATAATGACGGACTTGAAGAGCGCAGCTGTACAGCGTGCGGTGAAACAGAAAGCCGTTCAGTTCCGAAGGTTGAAAAGCTTAAAGGTGATGTTAATTCTGACGGTAAAATCACAGCGGCTGATGCAAGACTTGCACTCAGACTTTCTGCGGGTCTTGAAACCATTGATAAGCTGAAGGTTGAAATATCTGTTATTGATTATAATGGTGACGGCAAAATCACAGCAGCTGATGCAAGAAAAATCCTGCGCAAAGCAGCAGGTCTTGAATAAAACAAAAATGAGTCTGTCACTGACAGGCTCATTTTTATGTTTACAAATATTTCAAATATTGCGGGTTTGCTATTGCATTTTATTTAATAAGATGGTATAATCTTTCTGCAAACTATTATAAAAAATGATTGGTAGTGATTTTTTATGAAAAAAATGACAAAAGCAATCGTAGCAGTAGTTATGAGTGCAGTTATGCTCTTCACTGCAGCTACAGGTGCAGCTGCTGCGTCACTTACAGAGGAATCAACAGATTCTTTTGCAATGGCAACTGTTGCACAGGCAATCACAACAGGTCTCAATAAGGCTGCTACAGCTCTTCTTGACCACATTTCAGGTGTTCTTCCCGCAACTGTAAAGGTTCAGGGACCCGAAGCTTTCGCTGATTACGCAGATGATAATTTCTTTGCAGGTACAGAGGAATTCATCGATGAAGCTGCTGAAGGTGCTCAGTGGAGCCTTGGTTATGCAGCAAAGTCAATCCTTCCCGTAGACTTCGCTACAGGCAAGTACTACAAGGGCGGTTATGACATCAACCTCCAGCTTTCAGAGTGTATCGACGACCTTAAGGTAAGAGTTGTTGCTCTTGACGACGGCAGCGGCAGAGGCATTACAGTATTTGCTGTTGTTGACTGTCTCGGTCTTGCTAACGATGATGTAAAGAACATCAGAGCTGCAGTTACAGCTGCACTTCCCGATGTTGACTTCACAAGCATCAACGTTTCTGCAACACACGTACACAGCGGTATCGATACTCAGGGTATCTACACAGACACATTCGGTCATGTAATCCAGAATCTTATTTCTGCTATCATGGGTAAGGATGATCTTTGTGATCCCGTTGATACAGACC
>JAFYUD010000123.1 GCA_017549665.1 Clostridia bacterium
GACGGTACACTGACAGTAACATGCTATGATCCGTGGAGACCTGATTTGTGGCTGGCTAAGTATACATATACCGGCACGGTGACAGGAAATTCAATCAATGCAAGTGCTGATCAGTTTGTGCTTTCTGAAGTAAACCCTGCAGCAGCTGATGCATCATGGAGTGTCAACTGGCTTTCAACGTTCAGTACGTATAATGTATTTTATGCCAATATAGCAGGCGGTAATCACATATTCAACTATACCCTTGAGGTAAAGGACGAATACAAGCAGTCCACAGAGTATTCAAAATATATTCTCAGAAATACCGCTGAGATTGTGTGGGACGCAGGCGGCACATCAGGACCTGCGACAGAAAAGACGGAGTATAAAACAGGACTTGTTGATAAGCAGGTTGTTCAGGAGAATAACAAGCTGAATTTCTCAATTCATATAAATGAATATTGTCTTGATATTCTTGATGGACTGGATATGATTACATTTGAAGATACGATGACAGAAAATCTTTCGGTGTATTGGAACACAATCAAGCTTTATTATGAAGACGAAAACGGAAATTGGATTGATTTTGACAGCACAAATAAGTATAATTATACTGTAACCTATGATCAGCTGACAAATACTCTGAAATTCGTTGTTCCCGATGAGCTTCATATAAAGATTGATTATACAACACTTATTACACAGAGCGGTCTTGTTTCGGTAAGTAACTCTGTTGTGATCACGGGCAGTGCGCAGGTATCAGATGTTGTCGATGCCACATTCAAGGTTCAGGATCACAGCGGTGGTGCAACGGGTTCAATGCATGATATCACGCTGCTTAAACAGGACGGACTTACAAAAGCACCTCTGCCTTCTGCGACATTCCTGCTTTACGGTCCTATGGGTGATCCCGATGCGGTGCTTCCGGACGGGGCATCCGAAACAGTTGTTGCAAAGGGCGGAAAAACACTCAGATATATCGGAAAATACACCACAGGTGATGACGGTACGGTAAATATTGCAACACAGTATCTTACCATGGGCGGTCCTTACGCACTGGTAGAAATGGTTGCTCCCGCAGGCTATGAGCTTCTGACGGAACCCACATATTTCTATTTCTATGAAGAGGATCCGGACGGAGTAATCCAGTCGGTAACAACTCTTATAGCGGTAGAAAACTTCAATGACTCGTTCCTGTTCCCTGAAACGGGCGGAAACGGTACAGTATCATTGACAATTATCGGTCTGACCTTAATGGTCGCACCGTTATTGTACAGCATTCTTCGTTTTAAACGGGAGAGGAGGTTTGCAAGGAGATCTCCTTAAACGTCAGACGGAGATATGCAAAAAAAGAAAAATTAAAAATTGCAAATTTTAAAAAAGAAAGGATGTCAAAAAATGAAAAAATTATTTGCAGTTTTAATGGCAATCGCACTTGTTCTCTCAATGGGAATCATGGCTTTTGCTGCAGACAATGGCAAAATCACAATCACAAATGCAGTTGATGGTGCAGATTACGAGATTTACAAAATGCTCGATTTTACACCCTCAAATGATGCAGGTAATGCAGGTATCTACACAATCGTTGACGGTTGGGCAGATTTCTTCGCTGTTGCACCTGCAACAAATTATTTTGCTGTAACAACAAATGGCGGTCAGACAACAGTTGCACTTAAAGACGGTGTTACTGAAGTAGACCAGACTATTGCTAAGGCTGCTGTTAAGTACGCAGAAGATAAAGGTATCGCTGCAACAAAAACAGAAAAAGCAGCTGGCGCAACAGTAGAATTTACAGGCCTTGCACTTGGTTACTATGCAATCGACACATCTCTCGGTACTCTTTGTGCTCTTACAAACACAAATTCAGATTTTAAGGCAACAGAAAAGAACGAGAAGCCTGACATCGACAAATTTGTTCAGGAAGACAGCGAAATCAACAATGCAGACGAAGGCTGGGGCAAAGTCAACGATGCTGACATCGACCAGAAAGTTAATTACAAGTCAACAATCACAGTTGGCGTAGGTGCTACAAAATATGTAATGCACGATACAATGGAAGCAGGTCTTACATTCAACAATGACGTTGTTGTAAAGCTTGCTGACGGTACAGTAGTTGACGCTGCTAACTACACAGTTACAGTTGCTCCTACAGACGGTCATACTTTTGACGTTGCATTCGACAATGACTTCATCGCAGGTCTTGCAAAGGGTACAAAGTTCACAGTTTACTACTCAGCAACTCTCAATGAGAAGGCTAACATCGTAAATGACGGTAACGACAACACTGTTAAACTTTCATACGGTGAAGACAGCACATGGGAAACAGCTGAACACAAAACAACAACGTATACATGGAAGATGGATGTTCTTAAGTACACTAAGGACGGCGACAATAAAATCGCCCTTGCAAATGCAAAGTTCCAGCTTCTTGACAAAGACGGAAATGCTATCAAGTTCACTGAAGTAACAGGTACAGACGTTCCCACATACAGAGTTGATGCTGAAGGTACTGTGACTGAAATTACAACAAATGCAAACGGTAAGTTCGAAATCGTAGGTCTTGATGAAGGTTCATACAAGCTTCACGAAACAGAGGCTCCCGCAGGTTACAACAAGCTTGCAAAAGATCTTGATGTTGTTATCACAAGCACACATAACGATAATGCTCTTACAGCAACATACAAAATCAATAATGCTGATCCCGCTACAATCGAAGTAGAGAACAAGACAGGTTCACTTCTTCCTGAAACAGGCGGCATCGGTACAACAATCTTCTACGTAGTAGGCGGACTTCTTATGGTTGCTGCTTTCGTAGTTCTCGTTTCAAAGAAGAGAATGAAGAGCGTAGCTTGAAGGAACCCTGAGTCGGAAGATTCAGACACAAAAACTGATGAATAATTGATAATTTCCCTGCCGGCTTAACGGTCGGCAGGGGGATTTCCCACTCAGGAATTCTGACCGTTGGGGCTGAATATATTTCAGCATTGACGTTGAGAATTTCATAGTAAGTGAGAATTGATTATGAAAGAAAAAACCAAGAACAAGAAGAAGGGTAGTCTCTCCACAATTATATTGGTTGCAATATTCTTTGTGGGGCTGAGCGTTTTGCTGTATCCTACCATAAGTGACTTCTGGAACGAAAAAAGGCAGTCTCAGGCCATCATCAACTACGATGACCTTATTGCCGATTTCACTCCCGAGGATTTCAGCAGCGCCTTTGCTCAGGCTGATGAGTACAACGAAAAGCTCAGAAAAATGTCAACTCCTTTCCTTGGCTTCAAAAACCTTGATGAAATGTATTACAGTACCCTTGATGTCAACGGAAACGGCATGATGGGATATATTACTATTGATAAAATCAAGGTGCAGCTGCCGATTTATCACGGCACAACCGATCAGGTGCTTAACAATGCCGTCGGTCATGTGGAGGGTTCAAGTCTCCCCGTGGGCGGTGAAAGTACCCACACCGTTCTTTCTGCGCACAGAGGTCTGCCTTCTGCAAAGCTGTTTACAAATCTTGACAAGCTTGAAATCGGTGATAATTTCGTAATTAAAATTCTCGACAGGACTATTACATATAAAATAGATCAGATTCTTGTTGTTGTTCCGCAGAAGATTGATGATCTGTATGTTGAAAAGGGCAAGGATATGTGTACGCTTATAACATGTACTCCTTACGGTATCAATACTCACAGACTCCTTGTAAGAGGTGTCAGAACTGAAAATGCCGAGCCTGAAAAGACCGTCAACGTAATAACAGAAGCTTATCAGATAGATCCGCTGATTGTTACTCCTGCGGTTGCGGCACCCATGCTGGGCGTACTGCTTGTTGTACTTCTCGTAAAAAGCGGCAAAAACAAAACAAAGAAAACAAAAAAAGAAAATAATAAAACAGACAGCAAAGAATAAGTAAGGGGAGTGAAACCATGAAAAAAACTGCATTGAAATGTATTTCAGTTCTGATGACAGTTATCATGTGTTTTGCTCTTTTTTCTGTTGTATCAGGTGCTGTACTGGAAAACGCAACAGGACATATAACAATCAATGCCTTTGACCACGAAAATAATCTGCCGCTTGAAAATATGAAGTTCCGTCTTTATTTCGTTGCTGTTGCACGTGAAGACGGTGACAGGATTTTTTTCGAATACACTGACGAATTCGCAGATAACGGTATGGATATCAGCAATATCAGAGACCCGTATTTCCCCGTGCATCTTATGGCTTATGCCGAAAAATACGGATTTTCATACATTCAGAACGCAACTGATGAAACGGGCGCTGTTGAATTCAGGTCGCTGCAATGCGGAATTTATCTCGCAGTTGCAGGCGGTGTGGATGAGGAGTATCTGAATCCTCTGCCTTTCGTTGTGACAATTCCTTTGTATGACGAGCATCCCGATGACCATATTTTCGATGTAACAGCAAATCCGAAAATAAATATAAACCATGAAACTCCCGGTGTGATGAGTGTTTATGCTAAAAAATTGTGGCAGGGCACACAGGAGCACCCCGACAGTGTAAGCGTGACGCTTATGTGTGACGGTATCGCACTTGAAACCGTGGAGCTGAATGAAAATAATAACTGGATGTACAGATGGGACAATCTTCCCGTGGGTCATGCATGGAATGTGGTTGAAACGGACGTACCCGAGGGGTATGAGGTTTCCTACGACTCATCTGAGCTGACAGTTACAATCACAAATACATTAAAGCCGGAAACAGGCATTGACGAGACAACAACGAAGCCCGAAGAAACCTCACAGCCTGACAAGCTTGTGCAGACCGGTCAGCTTAACTGGCCCGTTCCCGTGCTTGCAACGGCAGGTCTGCTGCTTTTCAGTGTTGGCTGGGCAATTGTCAATTTCGGCAGAAAAGAAGAGGAAATGCAATGAGAAAAACGGGTATTGCATTTATGGTAACGGGTGCAGTCTGCATCGTTTCTGCACTTGCGCTTCTTCTTTATAATAATGCAGAAAGCAAAAAAGCTCACGACGCATCATCGGAGCTGATTGAGTCTCTGCGCACGGTGATTGCAGAAAATGAGGATATTCCCGTTGACCCCTTTGATGATGAAATGACTGTCAGGGAAATCGACGGCTACGGTTACATCGGTTATCTGACCGTGCCTGCACTTGAGCTTGAACTGCCTGTTATGTCTGAATGGGACTATACAAGGCTTAAGCTTGCACCGTGCAGATATTTCGGCAGTACGAAGACGGATAATCTCGTTATTGCGGCGCATAATTACAAGTATCATTTCGGTTATCTCGGACATCTTACTGAGGGCGATATCGTTATATTCACCGATATGGACTCAAAGGTGTACAATTACAGAGTCAATTCCGTTGAGCTTCTTGAGGCTACAGATGTTGATAAGGTGAAAAATACGGGTGATGACCTGATACTTTATACCTGTAATTACAGCGGCTCAATGCGTGTAACCGTTAGATGCAGCTATATAAAATAATGACAGACATACCTTTGCTGTCCGGAATCAAATAATCAGAAAGAAGTGACGGTTATGGTAAAAGAATTGATGCACGACCCGATATTTTTAAGTCTGAAATCGGAAGTCGCAACAAAAGAAGATATACAAGTATCTGAAGACTTACTCGACACACTCACCGCTCACAAAGACGGCTGTGTGGGAATGGCGGCAAATATGATAGGTGAGAGAAAACGAATCATTGCTTTTGATAATGAGGGTACATATACGGTGATGTTCAATCCTGAAATTATAAAGAAATCTGAGCCGTACAATACGGAGGAAAGCTGCCTTTCTCTCCTTGGCGGACCTCGTAAGTGTAAAAGATATAAATCAATCAAAGTCCGGTGGCAGACAGCTGAAATGCAAGTCCGTATAAAAACTTTCAACGGCTGGACAGCGCAGATTATTCAGCATGAAATTGACCATTGTGACGGAATACTTATATAAAAATAACCTCCTTGCTTAAAACAAGGAGGTTTATGTATTACTTATAAAGAAATTTTAATGCTGTATTGATTTTTGTTGATTTTTACAATATAATTGCATTATCAGAAATGATGTCTCACAATTAATCCGAGGAGTGATACCTATGGTAAACGCAATGATTGATAAAAACCTCTGGCTGTTTCGTAACAGAGCAATTTCAGCTGCACAGCCGATAGGCGGCTGGCAGTACAGAATTCTTGATTACACGGACAGAGAAACATATATCCCTCTCACTGATTGGGCAGATTTTGACGATACTGTCACTTTCCGTGATCATAAGACCTGTAAGATGAAAACAGTGTTCACACCTGTCAGACCCCTTGCTCATCAGGTGGCTTATCTTGAGCTGAAGCTTCCCCGTGAATGCGAAGCTTTTGTTTCAATTGACGGTGTACGCTATGCGGGCGTTGACAATAACACTCAGCGCTGCAAGGTTTTTCTTGAAGAAGATATGTATGACAGAGAAATCAGTATTGAGCTGGAAATTTATGCCTGTGTTTTCTGTAATGAAGAAAGAACAGTAAAACCTGTTGAAAATCCCTGTTATGTAATTGCAGATAAAGCTCTTGCGGACTTTTCCTATACAATGGATTTTGTCCGTGATCTTATAAAATACATAAAAAATGACTATACAAAGAGTAAGGTCAACGCATTGTTTGAAAATACAATCAGAAAAAGTGACATTGCTCTTGACGATGACGGCTACCGTGAAAATGTAATTGAGATTCATAAGGATTTACTTGACGGACTCAAAGCGCTGAAGCTCGGTGATGATGATTGTGTTATTGATTGTGTGGCATCTACTCATATTGACGTTGCATGGCTCTGGAGGTTCAAGGATACGATCCGTAAGTCAGGCCGTTCAGCACTCAATCAGCTCAGGCTTATGGACAGATATGATGAATTTGAGTTCTCACTTTCACAGCCCTCTGTCTACAACTATATCAAGGAAGTCTATCCCGATATCTTTGAACAGATCCGTCAGCGTGTAAAGGACGGCAAATGGCGTCTTGTAGGCCCTATGTGGGTTGAATCCGACCTTAATATTTCAGGTGCGGAATCACTTGTCAGAGAATTCCTTTACGGTCATCAGTTCTTTAAGAAAGAATTCGGAAAAACAAGTGATGTCTGCTGGATTCCCGATTCATTCGGTTTTCCTGCATCTCTTCCTCAGATTTTCACAAAGTGCGGCATGAAGAGCTTCTATACAACAAAGGTTCGTTGGCAGAATGCAAACGAATTTCCCTATAATGCTTTTGTCTGGGAGGGTATTGACGGAAGTAATCTTTATGCGACCGTGCCTATCACAAAGGATTGCTACAATAACTCAATTGACTGCGAAAATATCCGTATTATTTCCGATAAGCTTCAGCAGAGAGAAACATGGGATCACGTGCTTATGTCTTACGGATACGGTGACGGTGGCGGCGGTGTAACTGATGAAATGCTCAGAAATTACCGTCTTCTTCAGGATGTTCCCGGTATGCCAAGGGTGCAGATCAGAAAGGCTGAGGATTACTTTACCGATCTTGATAAAAAGCGTGAGAATCTTCCCGTATGGAAGGGTGAGCTCTGCGTTGAAACTCATCAGGGTACATATACTACAATTGCAGATGTAAAGCGCAATAACCGTTATATGGAAATGGCTTTCCGAAGACTCGATCTCCTTTCAGTTCTTGCAAAGCTCAAGGGTAAGGATGCCGGCTACGGCGAAACGGTGAAATACTGGAAGGATCTGCTTCTTTGTCAGTTCCATGATGTTCTTCCCGGCAGTTCAATCGATACTGTTTATGATGATGCCGAAAAAATTTACAAAGAGCTTTTTGCTTTTTCAGAAAAGAAAGAAAAGCAGCTTGTGGCTGATGTGCTTTATAATCAGGCTGATGATAAGGTTACTGTTTATAATCCCAACTCATTCAGGGGCAGCGCTTATATAAATGTTGACAGCAAATATGCAGGTTGCGCTCTTACAGACGGTGAAAACACAGCAAATGTTATCACTGATGCAGACGGAAACTGTATGGTGCTTGTAAAGGACCTTGCAGGCTTCAGCGCAAGAACATATTACAGAACTTCGGTAATTGAAAACAAGAACACAATCACAGCAGAAAAGGCAGACGGAAAGGTTTCTGTTGAAACACCGCACTTTACATTTGTAATCCGTGAAGACGGTACACTCGGTGATTTCTGTGACAAGCGTACAGACAGATTTGTAGGTGATAACCTTAATAATCTTGTTACTTACAAAGACGGTCCGGAGCATGAGGATGCATGGAATATCGACAAGGAATACAAGATGCGTCCCGTTGACATGAAGTGGGAAAATGCTATCACTCTTGTTGATATAAACGCTGAAAGAGTTACTGTAAGAATTACAAAGAAGCATAACAACACAATTCTTACTCAGGATATTATTGCTTATGCTGATATCGCAAGAGTGGATATTGTGTCTCATATCGACTGGCAGGAGAAATACAGAATCCTTCAGGCTTCATTCCCTGTAAATGTGACTGCAACTCAGGCAAGCTACGAGATTGCTTACGGTATTTCCAAGCGCAACACACATTCAAATACACCTGCCGACAAATGGAAGCATGAATATGCTGCACATCGTTTCACAGACCTGTCAGATGATGTTTACGGTGTTTCAATTATCAACGACTGCAAGTACGGTCATAATGTAATTGATAATGATATGATTATGACACTTCTGCGCAACACAGACAATCCTTCACGTTTCCGTGATACAGGTGAGCATGATTTTGCATATTCAATTTATCCTCATATCGGCGGCTTGTCCGCAGGCAGAGTTGCTCAGGAGGCTTATCTCTTCAATTCTCCCTTTGTTGTCTTTGATGGTGAAAATAATGAAGCTCCTGTTGTTTCACTTTCAGATGAAGGACTTATTGTTGACTGTATCAAGCCTGCAGAAGACGGCAACGGATATATTGTCCGAGTTTATGAGCCTTACGGTATCCCCGGAAAGACTCAGCTGACAGTAGCTGACGGTCTTAAAATTACTGAGGTTTCACCACTTGAAGAATACATCGGTGAATGCTCAGGAGAAATCAGATATAAACCCTTTGAATTCAGAACATTCCGTGTAGAATAGTAAAAATTTCCTCTCCGTCAGGGGAGGATTTTTTTTGAAATTTACAAAAGTTGAAATCTGTTGAAAAAAATGTTATAATCAAAAAAGATTTTTTAAGGAGTTGGTTGTCTGTGTCTGAAATTTTTCATAACATCGGAATACTTGCTCATGTAGACTCGGGCAAAACAACACTTACAGAGCAGTTGCTGTATCTGACAGGTGCGATCCGTAATGCAGGCAGTGTTGATTCAGGTACAGCTGCTACTGACAGTCTTTCTGTTGAAAAACAGCGTGGCATTTCCGTGCGTACTGCAACTGCCTCAACAAAATGGCAGGATGTGACGATCAATATTATTGATACTCCGGGGCATATAGATTTTGCAGGGGAGGTTGAGAGGGCGCTTTCAGCTCTCGATTACGCAGTTGTTATTGTTTCTGCAGTTGAAGGAGTCAGGGCGCATACGGAGAATATTCTCAGGTCTCTTGATGCGGCAGATCTGCCCAGACTTATTTTTATTAACAAGGTTGACAGAGCCGGAGCAGATGTTCAGGGTGTTATCAAAGAGCTTCGTGAGATTTCATCTCAGGCGCATATAATTCTTTCTGAAATCGAAAACGAAGGCGCAGAAAACTGCAGTGTATCTGCTGCCGAAGAAAAGATATTCTGCGAGAGAGCTACCGAAACTCTTGCTGATATTTCTGATGAAGCGGCAGAATTATTTCTTTGTGACGAAATGCTGACAAAAGAAAAGGCAGATGAATTGATCCGTAGGGAGATTTCGTCATGCACTCTTACACCTGTGGTTTTCGGCAGTGCGAAATATTCCGTGGGCATAAAGGAGCTTGCGGATATTCTCGTCAGATATATGCCTGATTCATCAAGACTGGCAACGGATGAGCTGTGCGGTATTGTCTTTAAAATTGAGCATGACAAGTCCCTTGGTAAGGTTACACACATACGTCTTTTTGGCGGTGAAATCGCAAACAGGGATGAAGTGGAATTATTTGTTCCTGAAAAAAATCTTGTGGCACAGTCCGATGCAGTGGAGACGGAGGATAAGAAAAGCATCAGGGAAA
>JAFYUD010000124.1 GCA_017549665.1 Clostridia bacterium
AAGGGTATGGTGCTCTGGGCAAAGGAAAATTCAGTATCATCTCAGACTGATAAAATGCCCGTACGTTGGCTTGTTGATGACTGTATAAAGTTTGTTGAGCGTGAAATCAGAAGAGGAAATCATTATGATATCATCATTATGGATCCGCCTTCATACGGAAGAGGCCCCGGCGGTGAAGTATGGAAGCTTGAGGATGAGGTTTATCATCTCTGTACTCTCTGTCGTGAGCTTCTTACAGAAGATTCTCTTCTTTTCCTTCTCAACTCATATACAACAGGACTTTCACCTGCTGTTATGCAGTACATACTCGGTTCTGTTATCAAACCCGTTTTCGGCGGAAGCGTATCTGCTGATGAACTCGGTCTTCCTGTTACATCAACAGGACTTTGCCTGCCTTGCGGCTCTACAGCTATCTGGCAGAAATAATTTCTGAGGAAATGAATAAATGGAAAATAATTCGATAATAAGGTTCAGCAATGTGTCGTACCGTTATGAATCCGATACAGACACACCGCTGCCCTTGGCTATAAAAGATATTGATCTTGACATAAATAAAGGCGAGTTTGTTGCTATTCTCGGTCATAACGGTTCGGGTAAGTCAACATTTGCAAAGCTGTCAAATGCTATCATCATGCCTGAATCGGGAAATGTATACGTCAACGGTATGGATACAGCTGATGAGGAGCGTGAATATGACATCAGACAGACAGTCGGTGTTGTATTCCAGAATCCTGATAATCAGATTGTTGCTACTATCGTTGAGGAGGATGTTGCATTCGGTCCTGAAAATCTCGGTGTGGAGCCTGAAGAAATCAGACGAAGAGTTGATGATGCTCTTAAAGCAGTAGGAATGTATGAATACAGATTCCATGAGCCTCACAAGCTTTCAGGCGGTCAGAAGCAGCGTATTGCCATTGCGGGTATCATGGCAATGCAGACAGAGTGTATTGTGCTTGATGAGCCGACAGCAATGCTTGACCCCAAGGGCAGACAGGAAGTTATGGATGCCATGCTCAGACTTAACAAAGAGCTTGGTAAGACAGTCGTGCTTATTACTCATTACATGGATGAAGCTGTAAAGGCAGACCGTGTTATAGTAATGAATTCGGGCAAGGTTGTGCTTGACGGCACACCTGCGGAGGTTTTCTCTCAGGAGAAGATTATTGAAGACGCAGGTCTTGAGCTTCCTGAAAGTGCAAAGCTTGCAAACGCCTTAAGACGTGCAGGTGTAAAGCTTGATAAAAATGTCCTTACACCTGATGAATTTGTGGCAGAATTCAAAAAATATGTTTCGGGAGGCAGTGTATTATGACAATTCTCGAAGCTAAAAATGTATCTTATAAATATTCCGTCGGCACACCTTTTCAGGTTACTGCCATTGACGATATCAGCTTTGACGTAGAAAAAGGTGAGATGCTTGCGATTATCGGTCATACAGGCTCAGGTAAGTCAACTCTTATCCAGCATTTCAATGCATTGCTCAAGCCTACTGACGGACAGATTCTTCTTGAAGGTAAGGATATAAACGAATCCAAGGAGAATATGCGTCAGGCACGTTTCAGAGTCGGTCTCTGCTTCCAGTATCCCGAATATCAGCTGTTTGAATCAACTGTGTATAAGGATATTGCTTTCGGCCCGACAAATATGGGACTTTCAAAGGAAGAAATCGATCGCAGAGTAAGACGTGCTGCCGAGTTTACAGGTATCAGGGAATCAATGCTTGATAAGTCACCCTTTGACCTTTCAGGCGGTGAAAAAAGACGAGTTGCAATTGCCGGCGTAATGGCTATGGAGCCGAGCGTGCTTATTATGGATGAACCTGCTGCAGGTCTTGACCCCAGAGGCAGAAAGGTGATTTTTGATCTTATCAGAAATTACAGACGTGAAACGGGAAGCACTGTCATCATCGTTTCACACAGTATGGAGGATGTTGCTTCAATTGCAGAGCGTATTCTTGTGCTCAATCACGGAACTGTTGCATTACAGGGAAGTGTCGATGAGGTTTTCTCGCATGTTGATGAGCTTAAGGAAATGGGACTTAACATTCCTCAGATTACAAATATTTTTTCTGAGCTTAACAAATACGGATTCAATCTTGATAAATCTGTTTATACTGTTGAGCAGGCAGAAAAAGCACTTCTGAATTATCTTCACAAAGGAGGTAATGACTGATGGTTAAAGATATAACAATAGGTCAGTATTTCCCCGGTAATTCATTTATTCATAAGCT
This sequence comes from Clostridia bacterium, assembly GCA_017549665.1. The sequence goes on from JAFYUD010000124.1 coordinate 2,231, forward strand.
TGACCCGAGAGCAAAGCTTATAACTGTTTTTCTTGCTCTTGTTGAAATTTTCCTTTGCAAAAACTTTTTGTCGCTTGCGCTTGTTGTAGTTTTTGCCGTTGCATCGGTAGCTATTTCAAAAATTTCCTTCAAAATAGTTTTTAAAGGTCTCAGGATGATATATCTGATTATCATTCTTACGAGTCTTCTTCAGATTTTCTACAATAAAGACGGTACAAATCTTATTCCCGAAGACTGGGGAATCAAGCTTCAGATTACTACGGGCGGTATTTCAACTGCGATATTTATGGCAGTCAGAATTATCACACTTATTCTTATAAGCTCACTTCTGACATACACAACATCGCCCACAGCGCTTACAGACGGTCTTGAAAGACTGCTTTCACCGCTTAAGAAGCTGCATATTCCCGTTGATACTCTTGCAATGATGATGACTATTGCATTAAGATTCATACCTACTCTTATTGAGGAAATTGATAAGATTATGAATGCACAGAAGGCAAGAGGGGCTGATATTGACAGCGGCAATCTTGTTCAGCGTGCAAAGGCGCTTATTCCTATCTTTATTCCGTTGTTTGTCAATTCCTTCAGACGTGCTTATGAGCTTGCGTTTGCAATGGAATGCAGATGTTACAATGGTAGCAACCGTCGTGCAAGAATGAAGAAAATGAAATTTTCATGGCGTGATGCTGTTGCGTCTGTATTCATTCTTGCGATGCTCGCAGGCATAATCCTGCTCAATCACTTTTTCGGAGCTGTTATTTAATGCGCAATCTCAGACTCAGACTTACTTATAACGGAAGTGCATATCACGGCTGGCAGATTCAGAACAATGCCGTTACCGTGCAGGGTACTGTCGAATCAGTTATAGAAAAAATATTCGGTAAACACCTGACTGTATACGGCTGCAGCCGCACTGATACAGGTGTTCATGCCAATGAATATTACTGTAATTTCAGAACTGAAAAAGAAATGCCCTGCAGTAAGGTCGTGGCTGCCCTTAACGGAAATCTTCCGTCTGACATTGCTGTGCTTGATTGTGAGGAAATGAATGACGATTTTCATTCCCGTTTTGATTGCGTTTCAAAACAGTATGTATACAGAATCTGGAATTCGCAGGTAAAAAATCCTTTTGAACTGAATACGGCTTATCATTATAAGTACAGTCTTGATGATACTGTGCTAGATAAAGCCGCAAAGGATTTTATAGGTACATATGATTATAAGGCATTCTGCTCAGCAGGCAGTAGTGTAGAGGATACCGTAAGGACAGTAAAGCATGCTTCTGTTACACGAAACGGAAATATGGTTGAATTCCGTGTTGAAGCAGACGGATTCCTTTATAATATGGTACGGATAATGGTCGGTACTCTTATCGGCATAAATGAAAATAAAATTGATAAAGATTCAATCAGAAATATTATTCTTTCGGGAGACAGACTTAATGCCGGTGTCACAGCACCGCCCCATGGACTGTTTCTTGACAAGGTTTATTATCAGGAGGTGACGGCTGATGAGCAGGAATGAAAAGAATGATAACGGAATAGTGCAGCTTGATGAAGTCAGAAAAAGTCTTCAGGACGGTAAAATCAAGGCGCAGAGGGCGGCAAAAAAGCTTTCTTCAATCAGAAATGAAGACAGACCGTCCGTTTCACGAGCTGTTCTCGTAATCGGTATAATCGTTATTCTTTTACTCGTTTATGTTATTGCAGACCTTGCATCAGGCGGTATTCTTTCTATTGCAAACGGAAAGGTTGTTTCTGCTCTTACAAGAAACAGCTCAGAGAGATTTTCGGTAGCAACCGATGCTGACAATGTGTATGCTTTTCAGCCCTACAGAAGCGGTTATGTTATCCTTACGGAAAACGGCATCACATGCATCAATTCTTCAGGAAATGCTTATTCACGTCAGCAGCTTACATACAGCAATCCGTCATTTGACATAAAAGGCAACAGAGTCCTTGTTTTTGACAGAGGCAGTGATTCATATTCTCTTTTCCGTAACGAATCATTCTACTCTCAGATGTCTGCTGAAAATGACATCATAGACGGAGCTGTCAGTAAAAAAGATAATTATGCTCTTGCTGTAAGAGATGAAAATGCAAAGAGTATTCTTTACGGCTTCAACGGCAGTGGTAAAGTTATTTATCAGTGGAATTGTCCCGACGGATTTATTTCTGACGTTGTTATGAATTCATCAGGCTCCAAGGTTGCTGTAACTGTTGTAAATTCAAAGAATGCCGTTCTTTCCTCAAAAGTTTATATTCTTGATTTTGAATATGATTCAGCTTATGCTGAATTTGAATATAACGAAGAAATTGTTATCGGCGTTGAATTCCTTACAAATAAAAGAGTGCAGGTCATTACAGATAAAAATGTATATCTTATAAAAGGAAGAGATCAGAAGGTTGTTTACAGCTACGGCTCTGCTGACATCTGTTACTCTGCGATATCCTCTTCCGAGAAGCTCACTGCAATCATAACAAATGATCATACACACGATGATTATTATACTCTCAGTGTGTTCAGTTCAAACGGTAAACTGAAATACTCTGTGCCTGTAACAGGAAAGGTTATGGACGTTGCAGTTTCAGATAAGAGTGTTGCCGTACTTTTTGATCATAAGACTGAGACTTATTCAAAATGGGGTAAGCTTGCAGGAAGCACTCAGGATATCAATTATAATGATGAAATAGTTATAAACGGTAATTATCTGTTTGTATTATCATCTGAATCTGTAAGACGTTTTTCTGCCTATGGCAGTACGGCTGCAGTGTACGAATATGAAGACGAAACCATGTAACGGAGGTTAATATATGGGTTGGTTGATAGATATAATTCTTGTGGGCATAATT
>JAFYUD010000125.1 GCA_017549665.1 Clostridia bacterium
ATCAACATTCTGAAGGTATGCAAGAAGGTTTCTTCTGTGACCAACCATCTTGAGAAGACCACGTCTTGAGTGATGGTCCTTCTTGTGCTCCTTAAGATGCTCAGTAAGGTCGTTGATTCTCTTTGTGAGAACTGCGATCTGTACTTCGGGAGAACCTGTGTCGCCTTCGTGTGTAGCGTACTCAGCGATAATAGCTGTCTTTTCTGCCTGTGTCATTGTTTTTTCACCTCATTTATTATTTACCGATATCTCAGAACAAGGCAGGTGAACACTCATTGAGTTTACTCCATGCTCCGTGAACTCGGCAGCTTCAACATTATAACATATGCATTTTATTTTGTCAAATACTTTTTGCAAATTTTACAATCAATATTTACAGTTTTTTATAGTGTTTTTTGTAAGACCTTACAAATTATCAGTAAGCTCCTTTTTCATCTTCTTGTTCTTAAAATACGGAACAAGATCAAATCTTGTTATAGCAATAAGAACAGAAACAAGGCTGATTGTATCAGTTGCCAGAGCCTCCCATGCATGGTACACACTGTTGTATGTTATCCACATTGTAAGCGTGGGGATATTGATACATCTGATAAGTCTCGGGCTGTTGATGCTGTATGCGATAGTCGAGCAGAGCTTTCCTATCAGCGGAAGCAGCGACGTGGGACCTTCCCACGTGATAATTGCCGACAGAATGTAAATGCCGCAGAATATCCACATTGCAACCTTTGTCGATTTATTCTTCTCGACAAGCTTATAGAATATAAAGTTTCTGATTACGCCCACGCCGTTCATTATAGAGCCGGTGTAGGCATCGAGAAGAAAATACTGAATTGTAAATGCAGCCTCGGAGCCCATTTTGATAAGGACGATATTCTTATGCTTGTTGCTCTGAAATGCAGCAACACCGAGTATAAGACCGATTATACCCATTGCTCTTATAAAAATCTGTGACTGAAAAAATTCCATAATTACCTCAGAATGTATAATTAATGTTACTGCTGAAATTATACATCAAACCGACATATAATTACAATCAACCAAATGACGAAAATAATCGCAATGATGATTAAAATAATGATAATATAAACAAAAGAAGACTGATTTCTCAGTCTTCAGTACATTACCACTTATTGGGATTGCCGCCGTTGCCGCCACGTCTTGCGCCGCCGCCACGTCTTGACTCAGCAGGCTTTTTGATTCCTGCCTGACGTTCATCGCTTGTCTGCTTGAACTTTGCCATCATATCTTCAAATGACTGAGGCTTCTCCTCCTGCTTGTTTCCCTGCCATACGGGAGGGCTGCTTCTTCTGGGCTTAGCAGGTCTTTTCTCAAAACCTTTGTCATTATTATTTCTGAATTCTTTTTTCTCTCTTGTTTCAACGGGCTTGGGCTCAGCCTGCTTGATTGATAAGCTGATCTTGCCTGTTTCATTAACGGACAGAACCTTGACCTTTACATCCTGTCCCTCTGCGAGATGTTCCTTTATATCCTTTACATAGGATGATGCGACCTCTGAAATATGTACCATTCCTACTTCGCCTGTTGAAAGCTTGACGAAAGCTCCGAAGTTAGTAAGTCCGGTTACTTTTCCCTCAACAATGTCACCAATGTTTACCTGCATGTAAATTTTTATCCTCCCGATGGGTATTTTAATTTCCGTCTATATAGACACGTTCATCAGGATAAACATAACCTGACTTGCGTGCATACTCCTCCATAAGAGCGGTTTCGTTCTCCTCGTCAACAAGTGCGTCAAGTGCCGCATTCTGTTCCTCAATCTCTACGAGCTGATTCTGAACATCATCAAGCTCTTTATTGAGTTTCACATTCTTACTGACAAGAGATCCGATCCATATTGCCATTGCAACGAGAAAAACTGCGGCAATGCCAACTATCAACTTTGTCTTATTGCCTGTCTTTTTCATACCTGAATGGCGTCCTTTCATATGTATACGAAATCTGACCGAAACTTAAATTTCAATCAGTGGTATTATACAACACTTCATCATCATGTTTCAAGTGCTTTTTGAATTTATTTTTAAATTTTTCCGTTTTTTCAGATATTTTTTCAAAAAGGGCTGTGATTTTATTAAAAATCAGCACAAAGGGTCTGAATATAAACCTGAAAATCCTCATAAGAACACGATGTATCCGTGCAAAAAAGGAATATAGCATCTCCCCTGCTGAAAAAAGGCAGACAACATAACCGAGCACACATGAAATTATCATATAAAACCTGATGTGACCGTTATCCACCGCAACAAAAAGCATAAATACGGAAACAGACGCAAAAACAGTAAACAGAAAATCGGAGACAAAAACGAATATTTTACCGGATGAGATATAAAGCCTTAATATACGGACAAATTCATACACAAGTCCGAGAGCAAATCCCAATCCTGCTGCAGGCATGATATTTTTAAGCTGAGTCGGGACATCTGCAATATACATTACTTAAAAAGCCTTGAGAAAAATCCGCCCTGATGTGCAGGCTCGCTGTAAGAAAGTGAGGAAATTTCACCCTCAACAGTAAGCTCGGCAGAATCAACACTCATGCGGATAATATGCAGTCCTTCACCCTTCACCGTAAGCTCCCCCATTTCCGTTTCGGCAATTACGGTCTGCTCGTCATAGCTGCCGATATCTGTCACACCCGACACTGTCAGATGATGCCTTGACTCAAGAGAAAGATTATGCGGAAAGGATATAGTTTTTTCTTCTGCCATTGAAATCACTCCAAAATAAAAAAGCTGTCACTCAATCATATGAGGACAGCTTTGTTATTATTACCCTGCAGATCAATATTTATCCATACTGTCAACATTAAGCACAAAAATTGTTGCGCCGCCGACTTCAACTTCCTTTTCAAGCTCGCCTTCACTGAAGCCGTGACCGAAGGAATCTCTTGTTGTAACGGTATGTGTTCTTTTGCGTGAATACTTCGCAACGATTTCCTTTACCTTATCAACCTGCTCATCCTCTGCACCGATAAGGTAAGTTGTATTACCTATCATAAGGAAGCCGCCTGTTGTTGAAAGTTTTGTAACAAAGAATTTGTGTCTTGTAAGTGCTGATGAAACAGCCATGCTGTCATCGTTATTAACAATTGCTATAACAAGTTTCATATAAATTTTCTCCTTATATCAAAGATTGGGAATAAGCATCTTCTGACTCTTTTTATCGAGCTTTGTAAAATCAGGGATTTCATAACGGTTGTCATTTGCATCCTTTATAAGAACACGGTTATCATAAAGGGGCTTGACTGCAGTAAGATGATTTCTGATCTCGAACTTGACTGTACCTTTATCTGTTTCTGCTGTCCACATCCAGATTTTGAATTTCTCACTCATTTCAGTGAATTTCAGAATTCTGGGCATCATGTAATATTCCTCAAGACAGCTGTTTATTGCCTCCCTTGACATTTCATCAAGGTTATTGACATCACGGATAAGAGCCTGTTCATTGCCTTCACTGTCGACAACACAGATATACTTATCCTTACCGCTGACAGGGAACATTCTGCGAAGCTCCATATCGGTAAAAACTTCACCTGTATGATAGAATTCCATATCTACAAAAATTTTATCCTTGACCTTGAATCTGACTTCGGGTCCGTCAATATATCTCAACATCGCTAAGTCCTCCTTATTCAAAGTTTTCAGACTGTTTTTCCCTGAGCAGCTGTTCGCTCATGGACTGAATCTGAACGAGTTTATAATACTTGCCTTTTCTGCGCATAAGCTCTTCGGGATGACCGCATTCAATGATTTCACCCTTATCAACAACAACAATCTTGTTTGCGTTTCTGAGAGTTGAAAGACGATGTGCAATCATGATAGTTGTTCTGCCTCTGATAAGTCTGTCAATAGCTGACTGAATAAGAACCTCTGTTTCAGAGTCAACTGCGGCTGTTGCTTCATCAAAGATCAGAATACCGGGATTTTTCAGAACGGCACGGGCGATTGAAACTCGCTGCTTTTCACCACCTGAAAGACCTACGCCTCGTTCACCGAGGACAGTATCATAAGCGTCGGGCATTTTTGAAATAAATGTATGCGCATTCGCAATTTCAGATGCGTGAAGAACCTGTTCAACATGAACGTCACCGCAGCCGTATGCGATATTATTGAAAACAGTATCACGGAACATAAGGGGTTCCTGCTGTACGAAACCGATCTGTGAACGGTAGAAATCCATATCAATATCCTTGATATTCTTACCGTCAATATAAATCTCACCCTCATAATCGTCGTAGTAACGCATGATAAGATTGATAAGTGTTGATTTACCTGAGCCTGTTGTACCGACAATACCTACGATATCACCCGGCTCGATTGTAAGATTGATATTACTGAGAACCTTCTTTGAACGGTCAAACGAGAAGTTTACATTCCTGAATTCGATCTTACCCTGTAAAGGCTCTTCAGATTCAAAGTTTCCGAAATTCTGTTCAGGCTCTGCATCAATGATATCAAGAATCTTTTCAACTGATGCGATTGCATTTTCGTATGAGTCACTTAAGTTTGCAAAGAAGTTTACGGGGTTATAGAATGTAGCAGCATAGGAAATGAATGAAACAAGAATACCGGCTGTAACGCCGAATTTACCGTCAACAGTCCACTTACCGCCCACGCCCCAGATAAGCAATGAACCGCATGTTACGAAGAATGTGATCAGTGTGGGAAAAATTGCAGCGTAAAGACCTGCGTGTGAATCTTCCTTTTTCCACTCGTCACAATAGCGGTCAAACTTTCTTATAACGCTCTTTTCGTTTGAGAATGCCTTGATGACACGGATACCGGGAAGTGAGTCTGCAAGCATTGTGGAGATAGCTGAGCTTCTTCTCCAGAGACGTCTGTACTTGGGGCCGACAATTTTGCCGAACTTTCTTGCAATAAATACAACTGCAGGAATAGGACACAATGCAAGAAGTGCAAGCTGCCAGTTAAGGCTGAACATAATTGCAATGATACCAACCATTGTAAAGAACTGGACGATAGCTTCCTGAGTGATTTTCAGGATAAAGATCTGTACAGATGCAGTATCGGAATTGACCCTGTTGATAACTGAACCTGTTGAGGACTTATCATAGAATTTCATAGGAAGATACTGTGCTTTTGCAAAAATATCCTTTTTAAGTCCTGTTATGATTCCGTTACTTGCAATTCTCAGACGGTACTGTCTGAAGCCTGCCACCACATACTGAACTATATACATAGCACAAAGGAATACAACAACTGTTATAAGTCCCTTTGTATCCTGATTCGGCAGTATCTCGTCAACCATGATACTGGTTATATATGTAGGAATAAGCGAAAGTCCTGTTGTGAATGCGGAAAGAACGATACAAAGCAGAAGATTCCACTTTTCGGGAACAACATACTTTACGATTTTTGAGAACATTTTACCCTTACCCTGACAGTTGATACAGGGAGAATCAGGGCTCTGAAGCTTTCTGCCGCACTTGGGACAGAAGCAACGCATTTTGTCATAGCTTGATTTGACAACTTCAAGAAGAGAATCCATGTATCCTTCGTCACGGACATCCTCAATATAAATTGCCGCAGCATCACCTATATCGGCAGCCGCATATGAAAACCTGATCAGATTATGCCATTTACCGTCAAGATCCTTATAACGGAACATTGCATTACCGTACAATCTTTTGACCTTGGCACGGGCAACCTGCTCAAATTCAACCCTGATACATCCGTTTTCATAGCTTTCATCAAATGCAACAAGTGCATCCCTGCCGAAAACAAGCGCTGATGTACCATAGCTTCCTTTCATGGTAAGATCACCTACAACAGCAAAGAGAACGTTGTCATCACCAAGCAGTTCCCGGGCCTTGCTGCTGTATTCCTCGGGGAGAGGAATGTTTGACATTATTTTCATACAATTCGCCCCTTTCGGGAAGTAGTATAGTTATATTTTTTTAAATAGTCAATAGTTATATCTGAACTTTTATATTTTTATCATTTCAGACAAAAACGGTGCATTTGTATACTACACAATGCACAACTCAGATTTTTGTAACATCAATCCATGCAATATAACCTGAATGCTCCTCAAGCTCAGGAATTGTAAGCTCGATTGCACTGTTTGAGCTTCCGCATGCGGGAAATACTGTTTCAAAGCGCTTGAGTGATTCATCAAGATAAACCTCAACACCATCATTCACAGCAAAGGGACATACTCCCCCTACTGCATGACCGATAAGACCTTCTGCTTCATCGTAAGACAGCATTTTTGCCTTTGTGTGAAACTGTGCTTTATACTTGGGATTATCAATCTTCACATCACCAGCAGCAACAATCAGGACAACCTTATCATCAACATGGAATGAAAGAGTCTTTGCAATTCTGCAGCCCTCACAGCCAAGCGCCTGAGCCGCAAGCTCAACAGTAGCACTGGAGACATCAAATTCAAGAATTCTGTCTTCAATACCCTTTTCTCTGAAATAATTTCTTACTTTTTCAATGGACATTTTTCACATCTCCTTATTCAAGTGCATTCTATCACAATTAAAATTATTAGTCAACGAGAAACAGGAATTAAAATGTACAATGTACAATTAAATGGCAGACGTCTGCCTTGATGACAGTCATCATTACACAAAAAAAAAAAGACGGAGTCATCACTCCGCCTTTTAAACTTATTCAACTTCTTCAGGGATTCCGCCTGTAAACTGGCTGTTATAAAGATTTGCATAAAATCCGTCATCTTCAAGAAGTGACTTGTGTGTGCCCTGTTCAACGATAGAGCCTTTACGCATAACGATTATATCATCCGCATTTTTGATTGTTGAAAGTCTGTGGGCAATAACAAAGCTTGTTCTGCCCTTCATAAGCTCTTTCATCGCATCCTGAATAAGCAATTCAGTTCTTGTGTCAACAGAAGATGTTGCTTCGTCAAGAATGAGAATCTTGGGATTTTTCAGAAGCGCACGTGCAATAGTTATCAGCTGACGCTGACCCTGTGAAATATTTGCACCGTCTTCTGAAAGCATTGTGTCATAGCCTTTGGGAAGTGACATGATATAGTCATGGATATTTGCAGACTTTGCAGCAAATTCAATCTCATCATCTGTCGCTTCATCAACACCGTAACAGATATTCTCCTTGATAGTACCCTTGAACAGCCATGTATCCTGAAGCAC
>JAFYUD010000126.1 GCA_017549665.1 Clostridia bacterium
CACGTCTGTTGTTTCTGTTGTTGAATTTATCATTCTTATTGTTCTTGTAGTCCATGATTTTCTCCTGTAAATGATACAAATAGATATGTCTTATATTTTCCGGTAGCTGTTTATGTATTGCAAATTGCAGAGTATATACTTTAACTAATATATTATACTCTTATTTTGATTGTAATTCAATAGCAAAAAATAAGAAATGCATACAAAAAATTATCATCTTTTGCGACAAAAACAGATGATAAAAACCGAAAATCCCTATTCACACTCTGACAATATTTTCAGTCACGGAAGTATATAATTTCACCATAATATATTTAGGTGGAAGTATAACATGTATGAAACATTGAAAATCAACGTAAAAAATAATTCTGATGAATCTGTCAGAAATCTGATGTCTGCCGTTGTGAAGCAGCTTGCGGCAGGTATAGGCGGATTTATAGCATCCTGCGCCGCATTTCAGGGCTTTGCACCGTTCGGAGTGTCTCTTTGCGCTGCTGTTTCACCCGTATACATACCTGCTTGCGTGCTGGGATGTACTGCAGGATTTTTTTATGTCTACGGCTTGTCCGTGCTGACATTGAGATACATAGCCGCAGTGTCCGTTGCAGGTATATTTTCTTATATTCTCAGACGCAGCTTCAGGACAGATTTCCATCGGTACTTCAGTGCATTTTCTGCATTTGCGGCAGTGCTGTCAACAGGTCTTGTGCTGAGTCTGTCAATAACGCTTTCTTCTGAGGAAATCCTTATTTACAGTGCTGAAGCAACGGCTTCCGGGGTGGGTGCATGGTTTTATGACAGATTTCTTTCGATAAGTCCCGTCAAAAAGAAGGCCTCGCAGCTTTCGGGAAGTGAGCTTGCATCAGTGCTGACGGTTTTCTGTCTTATTCTGCTTGCAATGTGCAGTTTTCCGGTTTCGGTTTTTTCACCTGCGGTTATTGTCGGTGCTTATGTCGTTATGGTTTCTGCGGCTTTCGGCGGTGAAAAATACGGGGCGCTTTCGGGTATATGTGCAGGTGTGGTACTGGGAATTTCCCACAGCACCGGTTTTGTGACGGGAGGAATTGCACTTGGCGGTCTTCTTGCAGGTATCTACGGCAGAAGAAACCGTTTCATTTCTGCGGTTATCGTTATTCTTTCAGTTGCACTGACAGCATTTGCCGCACAGGATATCAATGCGGCAATATATATTATCTGCGACGTGGGAATTTCGGCAGTGCTTTTCGTTCTTATGCCGAAAAAGTTAAGAAAATTCTATGCATCTGTATTTTCTCAGTCCGATAACGGAGCGTATCTTTCAGGTCAGCGGAAAATGATGAAAACACGTCTGAAAATAGCATCTGACGGCATGAATGAGGTTGCATCTGCGGTGAAGGCAATCGGCGGAATTTACAGACGACGCACTATTCCCCGGAAGGAAACCGTGTGCGAAAATGTCTGCAGCCGTGTGTGTAAAAGCTGTGAGAAGAATCAGCTGTGCTGGGATAAAAACAAACGCAGCACATATACGGAATTTGAAAAAATATATGAAGAACTGAAATATAACGGTAATGCAGATAATGACTCCTCTCAGAAATTTCTTGACGACTGCCTGATGCCGGACAAGGTGCTTTCATGTATGTCGGCAGGGATTGAAAAGTACAGGATTTCCATGCGTGAAGCGGCAAAAACAGGTGAGACGGTAAATATCGTTTCAGACCAGTTTTGCAGTATTTCTGATGTTTTCTGCGACCTTTCCGATGATATTGATGACGGTGATAAATACGATGCGGCAATGTCTGATATGGTGTCTGCGTATATACACAATGAAATGAATCTGCCGTTACTCAGCTGCGGAGTTTTCAGGGGTATGGGGGACAGGCTTTATTTCCGTCTGAGCTTCGATGAAGGTGAAAGACCTGATGAGGACAGAATCTGCAGCAATGTTTCTGATATAACAGGCATGAAGCTTGAAAAACCCGTTATTCAGAAGCTTGACAGCGGAATTACGGTAATGACAATGTGCAGAAAAACAAAGTACCGCATTGAAAGCGGTGCAAGACAGATAAGCTCTGACGGAGGAAAATGGTGCGGAGATACTTTCGACAGCTTTTATGACGGAAAAGGCAGATATTTTATGATTCTCAGTGACGGTATGGGGACGGGTAAAAAGGCGGCGGCAGATTCCGTAATGTGCTGCTCGTTATGTTCTTCGCTTTTAAGAGCAAACTTTTCCCCTGATGTGATTCTCAGAATGATAAACTCTGCCATGCTTGTGCGCTCAGGTGAGGAATCACTTGCCACTCTTGATATTGCCGTCACAGACCTTTACGACGGAAGTGTCTGTTTTTATAAAGCCGGTGCATCATTTTCAGTTGCCATGAAGCATCTTAAAATGCTGAAGGTGGAAAAACCGTCATTGCCCGTAGGTATTCTAAGGGATATTGCTTTCGAAAAAATCGGTCTTCAGCTGCGTGATTCCGATGCATTTGTGCTTATGTCAGACGGTGTGCAGAGCAAGGCAATTGCCGTCTGGCGTGATATTCTGAAAACTGCAGGGGAATATGACGGTGATGAGCTTGCGGATAAGCTTGCAAAGACAGCATATATGAATACAGATGAAGACTGTCCCGATGATATAACCGTGATGACTGCCACAATTCTTCTTAATGACTGAATAAAAATTTAAATTTATTTTCTTCTTGAAATATGCCCATAATAGTTATATAATATATTATGGATATATATCACAAGGAGAAAAATATATGCTTGAACTTAAAAATGTCAGCTTTACTGTCAATGACGGTACAACAGATCTGAATATTGTTAAAGATGTATCACTTACTGTACCTGACGGAAAGCTTATTGTTATAACAGGACCCAACGGCGGCGGCAAGTCAACACTTGCAAGACTTATCATGGGTATCGAGAAACCCACATCAGGTCAGATTCTTCTTGACGGTGTGGATATTGCGGACAAGTCTATTACAGAGCGTGCGAAAATGGGTATCGGCTACGCATTCCAGCAGCCTCCCAGATTCAAGGGACTTACTGTCAGAAATCTGCTTTCACTTGCTCACGGCAAAGAGCTTCCCGAGGATCAGTGCTGTTCATATCTTACAAAGGTCGGTCTTTGCTCAAGGGATTATCTTAACCATGAGGTGGATACATCTCTTTCAGGCGGTGAAGTGAAGAGAATCGAAATCGCTACACTTATGGCAAGAGATCTCAAGCTTGCAATTTATGATGAACCCGAAGCAGGTATTGACCTGTGGAGCTTCACTATGCTTGTTGAAAGCTTCAGAGCAATCATGTCTGACCGTAAGGAAAGTATTATCATCATTTCACATCAGGAGCGCATCATGCAGCTTGCTGATGAAATCGTTGTTATTGCTGACGGCTCAATCCGTAATCAGGGTACAAAAGACGAAATATTCCCCCGTCTCATGAGTGAGTTTGATGAGGGATGCAAATTCAGAGGAAGTGAGGGTTAATTTATGGAAAAGCTTGATCTTTCTATGCTCGGAAAAATCGCAGACATTACTGAAATTCCGTCTGTAGGAGCATACAACATAAGAAAAAACGGAGTCGGCGTAGAGCGTCAGTCCAGTGAAAATATTGAAATCGTTCAGAAAACAGACAAAGCAGGTATTGATATCAGAATCAAGCCCGGCACTAAGGCTGAAAAAGTGCATATTCCCGTTATTATCACCGAAGAGGGTGTAAATGACGTGGTTTATAATGACTTCTATATCGGTGCTGATGCAGATGTTGAAATCGTGGCAGGCTGCGGAATTCACAACTCAGGCTGTCAGACAAGTGAGCACGATGGTATTCACAGATTTTTCATCGGCAAGGGCGCAAGAGTGAAGTATGTTGAAAAGCATTACGGTGAGTGCGAGGGAACAGGAAAGAGAATACTTAACCCCGTTACTCAGGTATACATGGAAGAAAATTCATACTGCGAAATGGAAATGGTGCAGATTGAGGGCGTTGACTCAACTGTAAGAGATACCGAGGTAAACCTTGAAGCAGGTGCAAAGTACGTTGTTATGGAGAAGCTTATGACCCATGACGACCAGCACGCACAGTCAAATATGATAATCAATCTCAATGGTAAGGATGCATCGGCGCAGATTATTTCACGTTCCGTTGCAAAGGATAATTCAGTTCAGATTTTTGAGCCTACTGCTGTAGGTAATGCACAGTGCAGAGCGCACGTTCAGTGTGACTCAATCATTATGGACGGGGCAAAAATCCGTTCCGTGCCTGCAATCACTGCAAATCATGCAGACGCTCAGATTGTACACGAGGCTGCAATCGGCAGAATCAATAACGACCAGCTTCTCAAGCTTATGTCATTCGGTATGGATGAGGAAGAAGCTGAAAATGTAATTGTTCAGGGCTTCCTTGCTTAAGCTATGAAAAAGATAATTGAAATAATTGTTTCGGCAATTCTTGTTTTCGGGGTGTTTGCATCGGTTATGGGCGAAGAATTTATTTATCCCTCTTACGAAATGACACAGTCGATAGAGTTTGCTCAGTCTCTCGGTCACGGCTGGAATCTTGGTAACACTTTTGATGCATGCGACAAGAAATCCGAAGAAAAAAAGGGTCTTGAATCCGAAACCATGTGGGGTAATCCCGAAACCACAAAAGAGCTTATTGAATATCTGAAGGAATCAGGCTTTGATACAGTGCGTCTGCCCGTAACATGGGCACAGCACATGGGTGATGCACCTGATTACATAATAGATAAAGCATGGCTTGACAGAGTCAATG
>JAFYUD010000127.1 GCA_017549665.1 Clostridia bacterium
GAAAACCTTGCCCTTGTAGGAAAGGATACGGCAAACCATGTTCTCCTTAACGAACTTGAAGTTGTCGCTGAGGTCTGACTCATTGATGGGAACCATATCGTATGTTTCGGGGTCCATGAAGTAGTAGAGACCGCCGTCCTCGTATGAATATTCCATTTCCTTTCTCTCAATGAATGCAGTGGGGAACTTAGCTGTGGGGTTGTAGCTCTTTTCAACAACTGCGCCTGTGAGAACATTCTTTGTCTTTGTACGAACAAAAGCAGCGCCCTTACCGGGTTTAACATGCTGGAACTCTACGACCTGAAGAACGTTACCGTCTTCTTCGAAAGTTACACCGTTTCTGAAATCACCTGCTGAAATCATAATTTTTTCCTCCGTGTTTGAATTTAGATTAAATCTTTACCTTTAAATAATAGTATATTTCTTTTTATTTTGCAAGTCTTTTTTGCAATAATTCACAGTATGATGAGAGATTTTTCGGCTTTTGTGAGATTTTCGCAGCCTGAATCGGTGATAAATGCCATATCTTCGATTCTTACACCGAATTTTCCGGGGATGTAAATACCCGGCTCAACTGTTACGAGATTACCTTTTTCAAGTGTTGCCGATGATCTTGGGGACAGATTGGGTGCTTCATGGATTTCAATTCCTACGCCGTGACCAGTGCCGTGGCCGAAATACTGACCGAAGCCTGCATTTACAATGATATCTCTTGCAGCCTTGTCTGCGTCAAAACATGACATGCCGGCTCTGATGACAGAAAGTGCATTTTTCTGTGCTGCAAGGACAGTATCATAGACAAGTCTCTGCTCGTCCGTTACAAAGCCCACTGCAACTGTACGGGTCATGTCACTGTGATAACCGTTTATGACTGCACCGAAGTCCATTGTGATAAAGTCGCCGTTTTCAATTTCCTTGTCCGAGGGGACTCCGTGAGGCATGGATGAATTCACACCGCTGACGGCAATTGTATCAAAAGAAAGTGCTTCAGCACCGTTTCTGAGCATAAAGAAATCAAGCTCTAGCTGAATATCCTTCTCTGTTTTTCCGGGTTTTATAAAGTCAAGAATGTGATCGAATGCCTTTTCTGCAATCAGCTGTGCTTCTTTTATCTGCTGAATCTCGTCTGATGTTTTGATTTGTCTGAAAATACTGATTGCTGTGTCAAGAGCGTTATCGCATATCAGTTCAAAATCCTTGAGATTTTCATTATCTTTAAGTCTTGAAAACTGCGCAACGGTAATTCCTGATGCTTCAAGTGCGATTGATCTGAGATTTCTTTCGTTCAGATAGTCTTTCATCTGACGGAAGACATCCTTGCCCTCGCACACGTCGCAGCATCTGATCTTATTCTGTGCAGCCTCGATATAACGGCTGTCGGTGTAGAATATACTTCCTTTGCGAGTTATAAGAAGAAAACCGTCAGAAGAGGGAAACTGTGTGAAATATCTGCGGTTTTCGGGTGTTGTTATCAGAGCCGCATCAATATTGAGAGGCAGTACTGACATAAGTGAATCAATATTCAAAATTATCACGTCCTGTGTTGCTTATAATCATTGTTTCGTCGGTTAAATCACCTGTTCTGAATTCAAGCCATAACGTTGATTTCAACGAAGATGCAGAATCCATGAATATTTCTGTATGCAGAAGATATGTGCTGTCTTTTTCAATATCCATATCACCTATATAGTATGTCATTTTAAGACTGTCGCAAGCTGAGAAAACGTATGCAATTTCATTCCATGCGTATTCGTCGGGATTTCTTCTGCAGTCAACAAGCTTGTTGTCTGTTACCGAGTGAATATAGAATTCCTCACCGGCAGTGTAGCCTGTGCCTGTATTGTTGAACCATTCAACCTCTATATAAGGATATTCACTGTCAAGGTCATAAGAAATTATTTTACCGTAAAAATCGTCTGAAGAAGAATTCAGCATTCCGCTGTCGATGACATTGATTCTATCAGGTGAAGATGCAGAATCTTTTTCAGTGAAAATCAGTACGGCTGCTGATACGATAATGCATAACAGCATACATACAGAAACAGTAATGATAAGCTTGGCTGAATTTTTCTTTGTATTCATGACAAATCCCTCCCTTAAGACAATTGTGCCTTGTAAACACTTAAAAGTCAACAGTTTTTTGAATAAAATTGAAAATTAAACTCAAAATTATATTCGGAACATAAAATCACGGGAGGACATAACTTATGAAGAAATTTACGGCTATTATTTTATCACTGATGATTATTATGGGTTTTACTGCCTGCAACGACAATAACAATACCACGGACAACAGTAAGCCTGAATCATCTTCTCAGGCAAAAGCGGGAGAGGTATCAGTTTTTTATTATTCTTACAGCGACACATATATTTCAACTGTCCGTGCTGCAATGGACAAGGAGCTTAAGGATGCCGGAATAAAATATACAAATTATGACTCAAACAGCAGTCAGACAACTCAGCTTGAGCAGGTGCAGACAGCTATCGCAAAAGGCTCATCAATGCTGATTGTAAATCTTGTTGACACCGGCTCGGATGATTCAGCGCTTAATATTCTCAGCCTTGCAAAGTCAAAAAACATCCCCGTCATATTCTTCAACCGGTCTGTCGAGGAAAATGTGGTCACAAGCTACGATAAATGTGCATTTGTGGGTACTGATTTTGAAATGGCAGGACACATGCAGGGAGAAATGATAGGAAAATATATACTTGAGAATTATGACAGTATCGATATAAACGGTGACGGTAAAATCAGTTATGTGCTTTTCAAAGGTCAGGAAGGAAATCTTGAAGCTGCCGCAAGAACAAAATATGCAGTTGAGGACTGCAACAAAATACTGAAAGAAAACGGCAGGATGGAAATTGAATTTTATGATGAAGCAAATCAGAATAAATATCTTGTGGATCAGGACGGAAACTGGTCTTCTGCTGCGGCTACAAACTATATGGGAACACTTCTGGCAAAGTACAATGAAGCAAATAACAATATGGCAGAGCTTGTAATTGCAAACAATGACGAAATGGCACTTGGTGCTATATCTGCACTTCAGCAGGCGGGCTATAACAAGGACGGAGGTAAATATATCCCCGTATTCGGAATAGATGCGACAGATGCGGCAAAGGCGAAAATTGCAGAAGGCTCAATGATGGGCACTATCAGACAGGATGCAGACGGTATGGCAGATGCTATCGTGAAAATTGCGGATAATTTTATTGCAGGAAAAGATAAGCTTGACGGTATAGATAAGGAAAATATCGTAGGCTCATGGCGAGTGAATATTCCGTATTCGGAATATACTAAACAATAATTTATCGCACTTAAAGGCTCCCTCTCAGAGGGAGCTGTCAGCGAAGCTGACTGAGGGAGTGTTGAGAAATGGCAGTTTTGCTGTAATTTCCGGCATTTCAACTCCCTCCGTCAATGCTGCGCATTGCCACC
>JAFYUD010000128.1 GCA_017549665.1 Clostridia bacterium
GCAGCAGAGAGTCGCAATTGCACGTGCTCTTGCAAAAAACCCAAAAATACTTCTTTGTGACGAGCCTACCGGTGCGCTTGACTATGCAACAGGCAAGCAGATTCTTTCTCTTCTTCAGAAAACATGTCACAATACAGGTATGACAGTTGTAATTATTACTCACAACCAGGCAATCACTCCCATCGCAGACCGTATAATCACTATGAAAAACGGCAGAGTTAACAGAATCGAGGTTAACGAAACTCCCCTTTCTGTTGACATGATTGAGTGGTAACGGAGGAATTTTAATGAGCAGAGCATTATTGCTTGATATACTTCGGACTATACGTCAGACGAAAAGCCGATTTATATCAATTATAATAATCGTTGCGCTTGGTGCAGGCTTCTTTGTAGGTATAAAAGCAACAGGCCCTTCGATGAACAAAACCGCAAATGAATACTTTGTAGAAAACAATCTGATGGATATCCGTGTTCAGTCCACATTAGGTCTGACTGAGGCTGATGTTGAGGCAATCAGAAAGGTTGAAGGTGTAAGCGGTGTAATGGCCGAAAAATTCGTGGATGCACTTGTGCTTGTAAACGGTAAACCCGAAATTGACATTGACGGTTCACAGATCAGTACAAGAGCATACGGAATTAATCTTACCATGCTTCAGGAATTCTACTACGGTGTTGATAATCCCAATTTTATAAATCGTCCCACACTGATTGAAGGTACTTATCCTGTCAAAAACAATCAGTGTCTCGTTGACGCAAGTGCGTTATCAACTCCTGAATCATATAAAATCGGAAATTATATCAGACTTGAAGCAGATTCGAACACTGACCTTTCAGGTGTTTCAGTACTTGAGTATGAAATTGTAGGTATCATAAGATCACCTTATTATCTTTCATTTGAACGTGGAAACAGTCTTGTCGGCAGCGGTAAAATAGGAACATTTATCTATATTCCCGAATCTGTATTCACAAATGACTACTACAGTGAGATATACGTCACTGTCAATGGCGCAGACAAGCTTGATCCCGATTCTTCTGAATATGATAATCTCATCGACACAGTTTCTGAAAGAATCAAAGCTGTTTCAGCATCATGCGTTTCTGTGCGAGCTCAAGAGCTGAGAGAAACCTTACCTGATGAAATAGCCCGTGCGCAGAAGGACTATAACGAAAATAAAGCAAAAGTTGACGATGCAATCAAAACTGCAGAAGAACAGATTCAGCTTTATCAGAAATACGTTGACAATCCTGAGGAATCATACAATGAAGCTGTAAGTACTGCGGCAAATGCTCTCGGTCTTGCAGAAAATGAATTCAACGGAAGTCAGGCTGAATATCTTAAAGCAGTTGAAACATATAATGCAAATCTTGAAGCATATAAAGCTGCAAGAGCGGAACAAGAGAATCAGTACGCAAAGCTTGAAGAAGCTGAAAGGCAGTACAATTCCGCACAGACCGCACTGTCTGCTGCTCAGACAAGCGTAAATTCAGCAAAGCAGCTCGTATCTTCCACAGAATCTGTTATTTCATCTGCAAACAGTATTCTTACTTCTTTGGAAGCGTATCAGAACGGAACAATGGACGGAAGTCAGCTTTCTGAAGTTTTATCAAGTCTTCAGGGAATCAATCCTGACCTCTATGCATCCATATCTTCACTTTCTGCTGTAAGTATGGCGACCGAAGCTATCGGTATGATTAACCCGTATCTTGAACAGCAGAAAAGTCAGCTTGCCACTTATGAGGCTCAGCTGGCAAACAGCCAGAAACAGCTTGATGATTATTCAGCAAAATTCCAGCAGGCAGCATTAGTACTTGATGGTGCAAAAAAAGCTTATAATGAAGCCGATGCAAAACTTGATGCTTCATACGATCAGTTGAATGATTTCTATAATCAGCTTGAAGGCACAAAAACTCAATTGTCTACAGCTCAGATAGAGCTGATGCTTAATCAGAATTCAGTCAGCAGCGATCTTGACACTCTGAAGATGGTTATCGCAAATGCACCGGAATATCTTCAGAAAGCAAAAGATGAATACAACAGAATCAAAACTGAAACTGAAATCAAGCTCATTCAGGCAGAGAACAGTATCGAAAAAGCAATTGATACATATAATAACCTCGATTCATCTAAATGGAATATATACAACAGAGATGCAACTCCCGGTTATACCGGTTACGCAAATTCTGTCAAGAATGTTGATTCACTTGCAAACATATTCCCTGTTATCTTCTTCCTTGTTGCGGCACTTGTTTCACTGACAACAATGTCACGAATGGTAGAAGAAGAACGTACTCAGATGGGTACAATGAAGGCTCTCGGCTATTCCAACGGCACAGTAATGGCAAAATACATCATTTACTCCCTCTTTGCAAGTATCATAGGTTCAGTTGCAGGTATAATTATAGGAATATATGCTTTACCGTTTGCAATTAATAAAGCATACTCCATTATGTTTACACTTCCCTCTCTTATATTTGAATTCCCGGTTGTATACATACTTCTCGGAATGCTGATCGCAATCGCTACTACAATTATTGCATCTGTAATTGCAGCCACCAAGGAGCTTAAGGTAAATCCTGCTGCTCTTATGCGTCCCAAAGCACCGAAGCCCGGTAAGCGTGTATTACTTGAGCATATAGGATTTATATGGAAGCGTATGAAGTTCACAAGCAAGGTAACCGTCAGAAATCTTTTCAGAAGAAAAGCAAGATTTATTATGACAGTTATCGGTATCGGCGGATGTACAGCCCTTATTCTTGCAAGCAGCGGTCTTTACGCATCAGTAAACGGTCTTATGGCAAAACAATTTGATAACGGCGGTATTGCGAAATATGATGTTCAGTTCGCATTTTCAGAGCAACAGACAAACGATTCAGCTGTTATGCAGATGCTTAAAAATGACTCACGTGTAACATCAATCATGCTCTCATCAATGCAGTCCGTAACTGGCGGCTCTGATGCAAACGAAAAAACATCTGATATTTACATGTTTGTGCCCCATGAATCTGCAAGATTGTCAGAGTTCATTTCTCTCCAGAACAGAAAAACCGGTGAAGAATTAGTCCTTGACAATACAGGTGCAATCGTTACTGAAAAATTTGCAAATGATGCAGAAATTTCAATCGGTGATAAAATATGGGTTGAAACAAGTGACGGAAACAGAGTGTATATCCCCATTGCAAATATAACTGAAAACTATACATTCAATTATGTATACCTTTCTCAGGATCTTTATCAGTACCTTTTCCAGAAACCTGTTGAATACAGTTATGCGATCGGAACAATTGATGACTCAATCATATCAGACAGCACATCAACAAAGAAAGCTTCCTTTGCCACAGAACTTATGGCAAACAGCAGCATAAATGCAGTTGCATACATTTCAGATACAATTGATACTCTTGAAGAGGTCATCGGTGTTCTGAGTATAATCATCGGTATCTTCCTGTTTGCTGCAGGCCTGCTCGCATTTATTGTTCTTTATAACCTGAGTAATATCAATGTATCTGAACGTCAGAGAGAGCTTGCCACAATCAAAGTTCTCGGTTTCCATGACAAAGAGGTTTCAGCCTATATTTACCGTGAAAACATTATTCTTACGATAATTGGTATTGCATTTGGATTATTTGCAGGTATTTTTGTACACAAGCTTCTTCTTGAATACTGCTCTGTAGATGCAGTTATGTATGTACAAGACTTATCATGGATCAGTTTTGTGATTGCAGGTGTGCTTACGGCTGTTTTTGCAGTTATTGTAAACGTATTCATGCACAAGAAGATAACAGCAATCAACATGGTTGATTCTCTCAAAGCAGTTGAATAACAAACAAATCCGGACAGTCAATCTGCCCGGATTTTATATATTTCATTATAAAGAAAAACAGACCGTCTCAGACGGTCTGACATGTGAAAGAAAAATTATCTCTCGTCGTTTCTTGATCTGATTTCTGCAACAAAACCTTTGATCATGTCGATGATGCCGTTGATGAAATCAATAAGCTTCTGAATAATTTCCATTATAAGATTCGCTCCTTGTCATAATATTTTGAGATATTATATCTCATTAATATAATAACATAATTTTGAAATTTTTCAAGTCTTTTATTAAATATTTATATTTAAAACATCAATATGTAACAATTACGTAACAATTAAACATATTCTCCCAGGTGAATACACAGAGTATTAGTACCTAATGCATGTGCAGTTGTAATTCCGTACTGCGTACAGACAAGCCCGATGTGTTTACTCATCTTTTCAATTCTGCCTATTGTGTTTCCTGCAAAATCACAGTTGCATCCGAAAGATACAGCATAACGACCGTCAAATTTTTTAATTGACTTCGTAACATACTCTGCAAATCTGTCAAGTCGCACTGAATCAATCGATTTGCTTATATCAATTTCATTGACACGTGTATTTCTGACTTTATATGCTCTGAGATCACTACCGCTGCCGAAAATTGTGTTATCTCGAGTAAGAATTAATGTTACCGAGCTGTTTGCATAGCGTCTGGAATAATCAAGAAGAATCCGGGTTGAGTTTCTGTTGTGGTAAAAATCTCTTGCAAGAGTATTTGCCAAAAGAACAGCACCGATACCGAATGCTTTACTATTTATTACATGAGCATGAAAGAATTCATCATCATGTCTTATTGCAGTGCGTTGAATCCGTTTTGATGCAGCAACAGCTTCTTTATAGTACGGCAACCATTTACCATGCGGACAAACAGTAAACGCCGCAAGGTATCCCCAATCTCTTAATTTTTCATAGCTGTACTGAAACACCTGAGACGGAATGTTAGGCTCTGTAACAGTTGTATTGTTGCTTACCATTTTATAATATTCTCTTGAACTTATATTGAAATTGTCAAGATATGAATATCCTTCAGATTTAAAGAATGTATATGGAGCAGAAATATCAAACAATTTACAATGCTTCGGAGTCAGTACTCCCCCGAACTCATCATCAAATATTGTCATAAATCTTACAAGACCCATAAAAATTCACCATTCAAACTCTCGGAGCTGACCTTTATTCTGAAGTTCAGGAAAATTCCACTGTCTTAGCACTTCATAAGTGCCTATTGCCACAGCATTTGAAAGATTAAGACTTCTCGCATCGCCAATCATGGGAATGCGGACAGTTGTATCATGATTTCTGTATAAAAGATCTTCAGGAAGACCTTTTGTTTCTTTACCAAAAACTATATATGAGTTATCGGGATATTCGACGTCAGCATAGGTTTTATCTGCTTTAGTTGAAAAATAATAGAAATTTCCGCCATTATTTTTCTCAAAGAAATCATCAAGATTCTTATAATATGTAATATCAAGCAGATACCAGTAATCAAGTCCTGCACGCTTGAGCTTTTTATCATCAACCTTGAATCCCATCGGCTCAACAAGATGAAGCCTTGCACCTGTTGCAGCACATGTACGAGCAATATTTCCTGTATTCTGAGGAATTTCAGGCTCTACAAGAACAATATTCAACGTCGGCATTACAATACCCCCAGATTTCGCATGTAATCAGGAAGACACAACTCAAAACTCAGACCGAATCTTGAGTCACCTCTCAGCTCTACTGTTTTATTGATTGCAGAAACAGTAAATGACAGTGCAATTTCAACAGAACTGAAAATATCATGTTCGTTAAGAAATGCACCCAATAATGAACTTGCAAAAAGGTCCCCTGTTGAATGAAACATGCCTTCAACTTTATCTCTGAATGAATATGAGATTTCACATTTTTCACTGTCGTATGCTACAGCGCCGATTTTGTCTTCATCGAACTGTACACCTGTCAGCACTATATATCTTGAATTAAAACGCCCTGCGAGCTTCACAACAAGATCTGTCACATATCTGTCTGAATACGGAGGTAATATATATTCTTCATCAAGCAACATCGCAGCTTCGGTAAAATTAGGCACAATAATATCTGCTTTCATACAAAGCTTTTTCATCTGTTCGATGAAATCAGCATCAAACGTATCATAAAGCTTTCCGTTGTCTGCCATGGCAGGGTCACAAAGAAAAACTGCATCAGGTTTACTGAATTTGCGAACAAACTCGGAAACAAGCCCGACCTGCATCTCAGAGCCGAGAAAGCCGCTGTAAACAGCATCAAATTCCACTCCGATACTGTCCCAATGATTCATTATCCCAGGAATATCATCTGTAAGATCCCTGTAAGTATAATTATTCAGACCGCCTGTCTGGGTAGACAGCACAGCTGTAGGAAGAACACCTACTGAAACACCGGCCGCAGACAACACAGGCAATGCAGCAGTCAATGAGCATTTACCGAGACCTGATATATCATGTATTGCAGCTGCAGTTTTTTGAAAATTCATAATATCACCGTTAAGATAATATCACAATCTGATATATTTTTCAATTAGAATTAAAAAAATTGTATTTTTTTAAAATTATGCTTGACATTTATATATTATAGTGGTATTATATTTAGGCACTGAGAAATGCATGCGCCGGTAGCTCAGTTGGATAGAGTGACTGGCTA
>JAFYUD010000129.1 GCA_017549665.1 Clostridia bacterium
CAGTTCACAGATGCAGAAGCAAAGCTTCTTGACGTATGTCTGATTCTTCATGCTGAGCATGGCGGCGGTAACAACTCAACATTCGCAACACGTGTGCTTTCATCATCAGGCACAGATACTTATGCTGCAATCTCTGCAGGTATCGGTTCACTGAAGGGTCCCAAGCACGGCGGCGCAAACAGCAAGGTTGCCGAAATGGTTGATTACTTCAGAGCAAACTGTTCGGATATCACTGACAAGGAGCAGGTTGCAGATTACATAAAGAAGATTTACAGAAAAGAAGGCGGAGACGGTACAGGTCTTGTTTACGGCGTAGGTCATGCTGTTTACACACTGTCCGACCCCAGAGCTGAAATCCTCAGAAAGAAAGCAACAGAATTCGCAACAGGTACAGAGTTTGAGGACGAGCTTAAGCTTCTCAATCACATTGCTGACCTTGCACCCGGACTCTTCAAGGAAGTCACAGGCAAGGACAAGCCCATGTGTATCAACATTGACCTTTATTCAGGCTTTATCTACAAGATGCTCAGAATTCCTGAGGACATCTTCACTCCTCTTTTTGCAACTGCAAGACTTGCAGGCTGGTGCGCACACCGTATGGAAGAGCTTTACACAGGCGGCAGAATTATCCGTCCTGCATACAAGAGCCTTTCATCACACACTGCTTACACTCCCATTGCAGACAGAGCCGACTAACAGTTTTCATTCAGAAAGGATGTAATTTCTTTGAAAAAAATCAAAAATTCAGTTCAGTCCATAAGTCCTGATATTTCAGTGATTCTCATGTGTATTGCACTGCTCGTTGCCTGTCCCGTAAGAATTTTCCAGATGGTAAAGAATATGGACGCAGCAACAGGATTCTTCATGGACTATTCTCATATCACAATAACTGTTCTTTATGCAGTCCTTGCTGTTGCGGCAGTGCTTATCCTTGCTCTCAGCTTCCTGAGTGCCCGCATCCCCGCAGCTATCGCACCTGCAGGCAGACGCATCCCTCTCGGTATTGCATCTTTCTTATTCAGCGCAGGTCTTTTCTATGATGCAATCAAGAACTATATTCCCGCAGAGGAAGAATCAGCTACAATCATTCAGAATACAAATACAGTAACTCTTCTCAGCCATGCACATGCAATCCTTGCACTTCTTGCATGCTGCTATTTCCTTGTATTTGCAATTTCATACATTTCCGGAAGCTCATTCCACAAAAAGCTGAAGATTCTCTCTCTTGCACCTCTTGCATGGGCTGTTATCGGTGTGCTTGAAAGAATCACTGTTATCATCAGCATCATGAGAATTTCAGAGCTTTTCCTTGAGCTTTGCGCTCTCGTATGCCTTATGACATTCTTCCTTTCATTCGCAAGAGTCGTTTCAGATGTCAACGGCAAAGACTCAATGTGGAGCACAATCGCATGCGGTATCGTTTCAGCAATGCTCATTCTTTCATACTCAATTCCCAGAGTAATGCTTCACGCAACATACAACTCAAGATTCATCGCAGACGGCTATCCCGTGGATTTCGCAACTCTCGGATGTGCTGTATTCATCATTGCTTTTGTAATCACTGTACTCAGAAGCGGATATTCCGTTGAAGATGTGGCAAAAATGAATGAAGAGCTTGAAGCTGCAGCAGCTGCGGCTAAGGATGAAGAAGAAACAGCAACAGAAGACGTTAAAACAGACGCTGCAGAAGAAGCTGTTACAGAAGCAACTGCAGAAGAGATCACAGAAGAAACAACGGAAGAAGTAACAGAAGCTTCCGCTGAAGCAACAGAAGCTTCCGCTGAAGCAACAGAAGAGTAAGGAGCTTAAAATGGAGCTTTTCCTGCAGAATATGCAAACTGCCGCACAGCAGGTATTTATATTGTACATTATGGTTGCTGTCGGCTTTATTGCAGACAGGCTCAATGTGTTTACGGAAAAAACAGCAAGAGCATCAAATGACCTGCTGTTTTATATCGTCAATCCCTGTGTAATAGTCAATTCATTCCTGAATACACCTTTTACGGCTGAATCGGGAAAGGGTTTTGCTATCGCCATGGGTTGCTCTGCAATTGCACATCTTGCAGGTATACTTTTCTCAATACCTCTTTTCAACAAGAAAAATAAAGACAACAGCGCCATATTCAAATATGCCTGTGTATACGGAAACGTAGGATATATGGTATTGCCCCTTGCAAATTCCATTCTCGGTTCAACAGGTGTTTTCCTTTGCTCAGGTGCAGTCGTAGTGTTCAACACTCTCGGCTTCACTCACGGAATATGGCTCATGAACAGAGGCAAGGACGTTAAGTTTGAGCTTAAATCACTCATTCTCAATCCCGGCGTAATCTCAGTTATCATCGGCCTTCCGCTGTTTTTACTTTCAGTAAAGCTGCCGGCAATTGTCTCTCAGCCAATAAGCCATATAGCAAATCTCAACACTCCTCTTGCTATGCTTATTTTCGGCACATATATATCAAAAACAAATCTCAAAACAATATTCAGAATGCCTGAACAGTACATGATAATTCTTGTCAGACTTATTGCTGTCCCCGCAGTAATGCTTGTTGTCTGCAAGCTGTTCGGACTTGATCAGACTCTCACAGTGGCATGTATGCTTTCAGCATCTGCACCCTGTGCAAACAACACGGTAATGTTCTGTGCAAAATACGGCAAGGATACGGGACTTGCATCGCAGGTTGTGGCATTCAACAGCTTTGTCTCGATTATCACTCTGCCGATAATGATTGCAATATCACAGATATAGGATAAATTATGAATTTCGGAAAATTACAGCTCAGCGACGAAATTAAACAGAAGCTTTCTTCAGCCGTGGATTCGGGCACATTGTCCCACGCAGTCCTGCTGACAGGCGGCACACAGAAAGAGCGGAAGGACCTTGCAATGCTTCTCGCTCAGGCTTTATTCTGCGAAAACACGGAAAAGCCCTGTCTGAAATGCATCAACTGTAAAAAAATCAAATCCGGTATTCACCCCGACATAACCGAAATATCCGGTGAAGCGGGTAAACAGAGAAGCATTAAAATCGATACCATAAGGGACATCCGTGCAAAGGCATACATAATGCCGAACGAAGCTCCCTTTCAGATATTTATAATTCAGGAAGCATCGGGAATGGGTGAAGAAGCGCAGAATGCACTTCTCAAAATTCTGGAAGAGCCTCCTGCAACGGCAAGATTCATTCTTGCTTCAAGGTCAAGGGATGATTTCCGTCAGACCATTCTGTCACGAGTGACTGCATTCGCAATCAGCGAAGACAGCGGTCAGGCAGCAGGTGAAAAGGAAAATCCCAAGGCCGCAGCTGCCGCAAAGGAAATTCTCAAGGCGGTTTCAACAAAAAACGAGTACAATATCATAGTCAGCACAGGCGCACTGGAAAAGGACAAGAAGGCTTTCAGATCCGCCCTTGAAAAAATGCTTCTGATGCTGAGAAATGCTGTTGTTTCACGCTACAGAGACATCGAAAATGATGACGAGGGCATTGAGCTCAGGCTCACACGCACATTCACTGACCGTGAAATGATGGCAATGCAGGAGGAAATAAAAACTCTTCTTGCCGATGCAGACAGAAATGCAAACGATAATCTTCTGCTGACAAGACTTTCTATCGGTCTTATGTCATGCATTGAAAAACAGGAGGATTAAAATGGTCGAGGTTATAGGTGTCAGATTCAAGGATACAGGTAAAATATATTATTTTGACCCCAACAAAATTGAAGCAGGAAAAGGCGGATATGTAATTGTCGAAACTGCACGAGGAATCGAATGCGGTGAGGTTGCCATGGAAAACCGCATGGTAGAGGACGATACAATCATCTCCCC
>JAFYUD010000130.1 GCA_017549665.1 Clostridia bacterium
CCTGCATGGGGCAACTGGGACTCAGTTGAAAGATTTATGTACAGAGCAGGTGGCGGTGTTGACCTTGTTGTAAATGATTTCAGATATGTTGAAGTATATGATGACAGTGAAAAGGTTGTCTCTGACCATGCAGCTGCCGAGTGCGACTTTACCTTTATAAAAACAGAAGATTTCGCAGAAAACACTCAGGAGCTTTCAGTAACAAAGCCTGCTGCGAAAAACTTCATTCATAAAATTATGTGGATTCTCAAGGCTTTCTTCAAAATTCTTTCAGATATCGATAATCTCCCTGAATTGCTGAAGGATTTAGGCTGATCTGAAAGCGGAATCGATTAAATAAAAAACAATAAATCCGGACTCTTTACCGATAAGGCAGAGTTCGGATTTATTTATTTATAAAAATATGTCAGAAAGTAGACCAATTAGTTTTTTTTGCAGGTAATATAAATAATCATTATGCCAACCTACAAGAGGATACAGATGGGGTTGTTCTTCCCGTTGTAAATTTTGATACCTATTTCGACTCAACATCATTTTTAAAGAAACGCTTGACCAAGCTCGTTAAATCCGGCGCCATTGAGCGTGAGAACAGTTCCAATGTAAGCAGGTATAACGTGAATGATGTTTTTGTAAGAGAAAGTGTATATTGCACAAAATAAATTTATATGCTAAACTGAAAATATAATCTGTCAGAGGTGATGAGATGAAAAATTTCAGCAGGGTTAAATTCAAGTGGACATTCCGTGACTATCAGCAGTCCGTGCTTGATAATTCGCAAAAGCATCTTAAAGACAAAAAAATACATATTGTTGCGGCACCGGGAAGCGGAAAAACCATTCTTGGTCTTGAACTTATCCGCAGACAGAATGCTCCCGCACTTGTGCTGACTCCCTCTGTTACAATCCGTCAGCAGTGGGGTGAAAGATTTATTGAGGCTTATCTTCCCGAAAGTGAAAATCCCGATGAATATATTTCATATTCTCTCACAAAGCCGTCACTTATCACATCAGTCACTTATCAGGCACTTCATGCCGCATTCACGAAATCAGTTGTTGAGGCTGAAGATGATGACGATATGCTCGAAACAGAAGAAGCACAGGATTACACGGATTTTGACATTTTCGATGTAATAAAAAAGGCAGGGATAAAAACAATCTGTCTTGATGAAGCACATCATCTTAAAAGCGAATGGCAGAAAGTGCTTGAAAAATTCGTTGAAGCGCTGGGTGGTGAGGTAACGGTAATTTCTCTTACCGCAACACCTCCTTATGACAGTGCACCTGCCGAATGGAACAGATATCAGACCCTCTGCGGTGATATTGATGATGAAATTTTTGTTCCTCAGCTTGTAAATCAGAAAACACTTTGTCCGCATCAGGACTATATATATTTCAGCTATCCTACTGATGATGAAGCACGGATTCTTGCCGATTACAAGGCAAAAGCTAAGGCAGTTACCGAAAAAATTATTACAGACGGCATTCCCGCAGAAGCGCTCAAGGCATCGGGTGTTGCAGGTAACGAAGAATTGCTTTACGATAATATTCAGGGCTTCAGAGCACTTGTCTGTATTGCAAAAAAAGGCGGTGCAACAGTTTCTGAAAGCCTTGTGAAAAAGGTCAACGAAGCCAGAAATGCACCCGCTTATTCGGTAAAAGTTTCGGAAGAGGCTTTTCAGTTTATTATTGATAATTCCGATATTTTCACTCAGCAGATAAGTGATAATCTTCGGACAACGCTTTCTGCCGAGGCACTTATTGAAAAGAATAAAGTCCGTCTTTCTTCAAATGACAAAATCAACAGAATGCTCGTTTCCTCAACGGGTAAGCTTGAGAGTATAAACCGAATTGTTGAAAGTGAATACGGGAATCTCGGTGAAACACTGCGTATGCTCATTCTCACAGACTTTATCAAAAAGGATATGATGAAGCTTGTGGGTACAGATGAGCCTGTTCACACCTTCGGCACAGTCCCTGTTTTTGAATCGGTCAGAAGATGTAATCCTGATGCTAAAATTGCAGTTTTGTCAGGTACTCTTGTTATTCTTCCTGATTCAGCTGTTGAAACGGTGCAGGAAATCGCATATAACGACGGCGTACCCTGCAGAATAAAGAAAATTGAAAACACAAAGCATACCGAAATTATTTTCTCAGGCTCAAACAAAAACAAGGTAAGCATTATTACAAAGGCATTCCAGACGGGTGTTATAAATATCCTCGTCGGCACAAAATCACTTCTCGGTGAGGGCTGGGATTCACCCAATATCAATTCCCTTATCCTTGCAAGCTTTGTGGGAAGCTTTATGCTTTCAAACCAGATGCGAGGCAGAGCAATAAGAATTGACAAGAAAAATCCCGATAAGGTGTCAAACATCTGGCATCTTGTGACTGTTGAGCCTGAATCGGGTGATGAAATAATAAGTGATGATTTTGAAACAATGAAGCGTCGATTTGCCTGTTTCCAGGCTCCTGCCTATAATTCTGATACCATTGAAAGCGGAATAGACAGAATTGATATTCTCAAACCGCCCTTTAATAATCAGGGGCTTGAAGCAATAAACACTCAGATGCTATCACTCGCAAAGGAAAGAAACGTGATGTCAGGCAGATGGTCTGCCGCAGTCAAAGGTAAAGCAAGACCTGAAATTGCAGAAGTGAGTGAAATCCCTGCAGAGGTTCAGCCTGCCGCCGCAGTACATAAGAATAAGATTTATGCAATAATTCTTGCGGTGCTTCTTGTTGTGTCTGTTGTAATTATTGCAACATCAGGCTTTTTCGGTGGGCTTCTCGGATTTGTTCTTGCAGTTATTTTTGCTGTATTGCTTGTAAAATCAGCCTCGGTTGTAATGAAGAATTCATCACCCGAGAAAACTGTATATAACATTTCATCGGCAATTCTCCGCACGCTTAAAGAAATCGGTGAAATTGACAGTAACGGCGCAAGAGTGTCCGTTGAGAAATCGGCAAAACAGAATATTGTCAACTGCTCACTTGAAAGAGCCACACTCCGTGAAAAGAAAGTGTTTGCAAAGGCGGTGTCGGAGATTCTTTCTCCCATTGACGACCCGAGATATCTTATTATCGGCACAAAAGGTATAATGAAAATCACAAGCCGTAATTATGTGCAGAGCTATGCCTGCCCTTCAGTTATTGCAGTCAAAAAGGAAACTGCAGCCATTCTTGCAAAAAATCTTAAATCTGCCGGCGGTAAGTTTGAGCTTGTATATACAAGAAACGAAAATGGAAGACAAGAGCTTCTTAAATGCCGTAAATATTCTTATATCAATGCTAACAGTAAGGTTGTAAAAAATAAGAAAATTGTAAAATAATTGCACTAAAGAACAATATCATTTATTCCTCTGTTGTATTAAAATATAGTATATATTTTTAATTGACAGAGGTGAATCAGATGCTTAAATCTGTTACCGGAAGGTTCCGTGATAAATCAACAGCAAAACAATTTGAGTTTGAATTCTATTGTGATTGTTGCGGAAAAGCTATCAGTACTCCTGTGTTGGAATTTATAAACGGATTTGCTGATGATGGGCATATAACTGCCGCTGAGGCTGAAGCACGTGATATTCTGTATGCCTTTGAGCATCGCAATGCGTATGAAAGAGCAAATATTGAAGCACGTTATGAGCTTGACAGATGTGAAATCTGCGGAGATATGGTGTGCCAGGACTGCTCTGTATTTACAGAAGAAAATGGTCATACAGCCTGCTGTAAATGCATAAAAAACAAAAAGTAAAAGAAAATATCCCGAAAAAATCGGGATATTTTTGTGTATGCGGGATATTTAAAACTCTGTGAGAACAAGTGAGCCGTCCTCACCGCTTAATGTAACGGTGAAATTCTTTGTTGTGCCTGAAGCATCCTTGTATGAGATGCCGTATGCCGGTGTATCTCCGTAGAATGTAAGAGTGACTTCAAGAGGTTTGTTTTCTTCAAGAGCAGGGAGTTCATAAAGTGATTCTGTGTCAAAAGTCATTCTGCCGTTGTCGTCAACATCATTGACAAGAAGTGAAAGCAGTCTGAAATCTGTTACTTCGCCCTCTGCCGTAAACAGAATTTTTGTTGAATATTCGGAATCATCAACAGTATATGTAATAAACTCCGTATATTCATTTACATTTGCGGAATAGTCGGCTGTGACTTTTGATTCTTTTTTGATTTTCTGTGTTGATGTTTCATCGGCAGTATTTTCTGTTGTTTCTGCCTGTGAAGGAACGGTTGTCGTTTCAGTTTCTGAGGGCTCTGTTTTGTTGCAACCGCAGAAAACAGTGAGTATAAGAATAACGATTAAAATTATTGAACAAAGTTTTGATTTCATTAAAAAACTCCTTCCATATCTACTCAATTATATTATAACAATATCCGTAAAGATTTTCATTGTACTAAAGTGCAGAATTTTTCATGTGGATTTTGTCTATGATTTATGGTATATTAAATATATGTTTCACAAAGGAGGGACCGGTATGACAAAAAGAGAAACAAAAACCGTTGTTGTTGCATCGGTTGCACTTCTTATTTTTCTTGCAATGTTTTACGAGCGGCTTCACGATATGATTGCAGACCCGTTTTTAAGGTCGGCATTCAATATAGTTACCAACACGGCTGAAATTGTGTCTGTTATGCTGTGGTGTGTTTCGGTAAAAAACAGAATTATAAACAAGCAGATATGCCGATACCTGATTTGTGTGGGAGCGCTTATGTGCTTCTGGCTTTTCATCCGTGCAATAAAGTGGTATTTTGTAGGCAATTTTGATGATGTTACCCGTTATCTGTGGTATATGTTCTATATCCCGATGATACTCATTCCGCTTTTCGGTGTATTTATTGCTTCGTCAATCGGCAAGCCTGAAAATTACCGTCTGCCCGGAAAATGGAAGCTTCTTTTTATTCCCGCATTTGTGTTGATTATTCTCATCCTTACAAATGACTTCCACCGCCTTGCCTTTGATTTTCCCAACGGAATTTATTATTTCAATAACGATTATACATATAACATTGTTTTCTACCTCAATTTTGCGTGGTTTACCATTCTCGGTGCAATCTTTATTATCACAATGCTTGTAAAATGCCGTGTGCCGGGACGCCGTGCTTTTCAGAAAATGCCTGCCATTGTGTTTATATGTGCAACTGTTTTCTGGATTGTATATTATCTGGGCTTCAGAGGCTGTGACCTTGTTGCAATGGACTGCCTTATGATAACGCTTCTGCTTGAAAGCTCAATCCAGAGCGGACTTATCCGTTCAAATCAGAAATACAACGAGCTTTTTGAGAAGACAAGCATTGCAGTACGGATAATCGATAAGGAATACAACACCTGCTTTGCATCAGCCAATGCAAAAAGCTTTTCAAAGCTTGTTATGATGAAGGCGGTAAAAAAGCCCGTTGATACGGGAAGCTCAAGAATCAGCGGCAGCCCCGTTTCAGGTGGATATGTTCTGTGGCAGGAGGATGTAAGCAAAATCAAGGAGCTTATGTACAAGCTTCGTGAAACTCAGGAGCAGCTCAACGAAAATAACGAGCTGTTAAGAGCCGAAAATGAGCTTAAGGAGAAAAAAGCCAAAATCGACGAAAAAAACAGGCTTTACGACAGAATCACCCGTGAGGTAGCTGTTCAGCTGAAAAAAGCAGAGGGGCTTATTCAGCAGGCAGAGCGTAATCCTGCCGAAGCAGAAGGAATTTTTGCCGAGTTGTGTGTTCTTAATGCTTACATAAAGCGCAGAGGCAATCTGCTTTTACTCAATGAGGATTATTATTTTATAAATTCCAAGGAGCTTGAATACTGTATTACCGAATCACTTGATAATATCAGGCTCAATGATGTTTATGTAGCTCTCAACGGCAGCTATGAGTGCAATATGTCTGTTGAATCGGCAGTTCTTATGTATGACATTTTTGAAAAAGCCGTTGAACAGCTTCTCCATAGTATGACTGCCTGCTGTGTTTATCTCAGCTGTAACGAAAGTAAAATTTCACTCCGCATTCAGATAGGATGTGAGACAGCAATAGACGAAAAAATGCTTGACTGCATCAGAAATTCAGCATTCGTAAGGAATATTTATATTGAGGATGAGGATGCAACGATAGACATTGAGACAGACAGGATGGTGAATGCAGATGTATAATTTCTTTGACCTTTCCGACTCTCTCCGTGTGACGGTTTTAACTGTAATATTCCTTGCTGTTTCATTTGCCGTGTTCTTTCTTGTTTACCTTTTCAGAAAAACAGAAAAGTGTATTGCATCAAAACTGGCTGTGATAATTTTCAGCATTATCAATGCAATCATTCTTACAATCTATACCTCAGGAATGAATCATTTCTTTTATGAAGCTCCGATTAATAAAAAAACGGCAGAATTTATGGGTATCCCCGTAATTTTCACGGTTATTCCCGTTGCTTTGCTTGTTATTCTGACAGCGACTCTCGTTGTTGTTGAGCTACGCAACAGAAAACAGATTATAACAAAGAATTCTATCAAGGAGAGCCTCGATAATCTCCCTGCAGGTCTGTGCTTTGCTATGCCCGACGGAAGAATTCTGCTCTCAAATCACTGTATGGGTGAGCTTTGCTTCTCAATAACCGATGAAGAGCTGCAGAATGCCGAAGAATTCTGGGAAACTCTAAAAGGCGGCACATTGCACGGTAATGCAATGAGGCTTTCATCGGGTGAAAATCCGCAGTTCAGGCTTCCCGACGGCAGTATATGGCTTTTCAGCCGCAGTACGGTTGATGAAAATTATCAGATAACCGCAACGGAAATCACGCAGCTTCATAAGCTGTCAATAAGGCTTCGGGAAAAGAACGAAAACCTCGAAAATATGAATGAGCGTCTTCGTAAATACGGAGAAAATGTTGATGAGCTGACCCGTTCAAGGGAGCGTCTTGAAACAAAAGAAAGAATTCACAATAATCTCGGTCAGGTGCTTCTTGCAACAAGACACAGTCTTGGCAGTGATAATTATGATGCCGAAGGGCTTATCGAGATGTGGAAAAAGAATATATATGTTCTTAAAACAGGCGCTGAATATTACGATGAACAGTATAACCTTGATACTCTGTTCAAGGCGGCGCATTCTGCAGGTATAACGATTGACCTGAGCGGTGAATTGCCCGAAAAAGGTGAAATCCGTAAACTCTTTGTTATTGCCGCAATCGAAGTGCTTACAAATGCCGTACGCCACGCCGATGCAAAAACGCTTTACATCGGCTTCAGCAGAAATTCTGACGGTTATTACGTGCGCTTTACAAACGACGGCACAAGACCCGAAGGTGAAATCACCGAAGGCGGCGGTCTTAAAAACCTGCGTAAACGTGTTGAAAGAATGAACGGCACAATGAGAGTTTCATCAAAACCACGATTTATGCTTGAAATTATTGCCGACAAGAAGGAGGATGATTTTATATATGCTTAATGTCCTGATAGTTGAAGACGATTCAATGGCGAGAAAACTGCTTGAAATTTATATAAATGAGAGTGAAAACTATAAGCTCGCACAGTCCATTGAAAGTGCAGCTATGGCTGAGTTTTACTGCATAACAAACAAGATTGATATTATCCTTATGGATGTATGCACAGCTATGGATGCAAACGGTCTTGAGGCTGCAGAAAA
Organism: Clostridia bacterium; assembly: GCA_017549665.1. Next base: position 7,623 of record JAFYUD010000130.1, read on the forward strand.
AATAAAAATAAATCATCCCGAAATCAAAATCATAATCATAACAAGTCAGCCCGAGTGCAGTTTTATTGAAAGAGCAAGGAGTATAGGTGTTGACAGCTTCTGGTATAAGAATGCGAATGCCGAAGAGGTTATCTCCGTGCTTGACAGGACGGTTGCCGGTGAAAATATATATCCCGATACCACCCCGAAGCTTAAATTCGGCAACACTGTCAGCAGTGAGCTTACGGAAAGAGAGCTTGAAGTGCTCCGTGAGCTTACGGGCGGTGAGCCTGATGCCGTTATTGCCGAAAAACTGCATATGTCTCTTCGTACAGTCAAGGCTCATATCCAGAGTATGCGTGACAAAACAGGCTTCCGCAACAGAACGGAACTTGCCGTAAGAGCCAGAGAAATCGGACTTGTAATCAACGATAAAAAACCTGAATAAGCTGCCCGGAAGTGCCCTTCGGGGCGCTTTTTTTTTGCACTAAAGTACGATGTATTAATCAAAAAGAACATTTATAATGAAAGTGACATATTGTATGTATATGTTGAAAATCTTAAAAAGGAGATTTTAAAAATGAAGAAATTAACAGCAATACTTCTCTCACTTGTTATGCTTGTAAGCTTTGCAGCTTGCGGAAATAACAGTAACGATCCCGCCACACCCGATGACGGAAATCAGACAGCAGTTGATAATAACAATCAGTCAACAGAAACACCCGTACCCTCAGGACTTGCAACAGGCGAATGGGAAAATAATCTGGGTAAATTTGCTGTAGCTCTTACAGGTGCTGAGCTTTTCGACGATGAAGACGGTGCCAAGGCTATCCGTGTTTATCTTGATTTCACAAACAAGGCAGACAGCTACACAACAAGTTTTACCGATGAAAAGAATGATGTTATTCTTGTTCAGGGTGAAGAAGAGCTTGACGAAACAGATGCACCCTACGGTGAAGATGTTGCAGAATACGGCAACCACAAGAGAAATATCCGCCCCGGCGTTACAATCCGTTGCATCTATCAGTTTGCTCTTAAAGAAGAAACAGGTACAGTAAAATTCACTCTTACAGCAAAAAATCAGGAAAATCCCGTAATTACATACGATTTTGACCTTGCAGCACTTCCCGGTGCACCTGCAGAAGCTTTTGTCGCAAAGGAAATTACAGCTCCCGATTTCAATAACGGTTGGCCCGAAAGCGGTGCAATCAAGGATTATTATTCAGGTCAGGCACAGCATAACCTTGTAATCAAAAATGCTGAATTTGTTGACGGCGTGAATGATACAAAGCTTATCAGAGTTTATTACGAATTCACAAACAATAAGGATGAAGCAACAGACCTTTTCGATGCTGTTGACCTTCGTATTTTCCAGGACGGTATACAGCTTGTTGAAGGTCAGGCAAATGAGCTTTGCGAATCAGACCTTGCATTCTCAAAAGATGTGGAAGCAGGACAGACAGTTACTGTTTCAAATGTCTATATTCTCATTTCAGATTCACCCGTTGAGGTTGAAGCAAACGATATCTGGGATGACATGGGTATTGCAAAGCAGTTTACAGTAGGATAATTTTGCACAGAACACAAAAAGACGGTGGAGAAATCCATCGTCTTTTTATTGTTTTTGCACTAAAAATGCACATTTCTGCACTAAAGTACAATGCGGATTTATTTTTATTATTATATAATAAATTCGGGTACATATATTTTTCCCTACTCTTAATTTACAAAGGAGATAAAAACCATGAAAAAGAAAGTTTTAAGCATTCTTTTAACACTTGTTATGCTTATGGGCATTTTTGCACCCGCAGGCATATTGACTGCAAGTGCAGCAAGTGTCATTGAAGGTACAACAGGTGCGGGTACAGAGGCAGACCCGCTTATCGTTGATGACTATGGTGAATTACAGGCAGCACTTGCATACGACGGACCTCTTTACATCGTTGCCAAGAGCTTTCCTACCGAAAGACTCAAATTGCTTGATAACGTTGAGACACCTTTTTTTGAGGTTGTATCAAAGAAGGTTCTTACCCTTAAACAGGATTTTGATGTTGAGTGTCTTGGCGGCAAGAGCAGAAATTTATTCAGCGTTAAAGACGGTGCTGACTTTACAATGATTGCTGAAAACCGCCAGGATATCAAGTATACATATACAGTGCTTGAGCTTGCAGGTCCTACTGCTAAGGCTACACTCAAAGGTTCATTAAGATTCAGAACCACTACTGATGACGGAAGCCAGAGCTCTTATGCGCTTGTAGCTCATCAGGGTAATATTCTCCTTGATGGTGCTGATTACTACGATGCACCTTTAAGCATCCAGTCAGCAAGCTTTAAGAATAGTGCTGCTGTGTTAAAAAACTGTACAATAAAAAAGGTTGCATTATCAGGCACCGCATTCAAGCTTTATCCGGGTTCTGTCGGCTATTTTGGTGATAATGAACACGATTTTTACGGAGCTCCTGATTTTGCAACAACAGGTACTGTAAAAGAAGACCTTCGTGTTGCATGTATAGGCGGCTTCAATGAACAGAGTCCTGCTCTTGAGGGTACGGATGCTACTATTACTGCTCCCGAAGAAAAGGTTATTCTCGGCATGAGCAAGAAATACAGCTTCAGCACGGCAAGTAATACTGCATGGGCTGAAAAGTTTGTTTATACACCCACAGGCACAATTCAGGTTGTTGACAGTACAAATAATCTTATTTATTCTGATTCAGACAGCGACAGCGGAACATTTGATAAAAACGTAAATCTTAGTATTGACATTAAGGATATTATCAAAACTCCCGGCAAATACAGGATCATTGAAATCATCAGACTTACAAGAGACGGAACTGATGCTACAAAATATGTTCATATTTACCCCATTGAGGTTGTTGACTTCAATACATTCCTCGGTCAGTCTCCTGCTATGCCTGCAGGTGAAACATCATTTTATTTAGGTGAAATTAAAAAGGCTTCCTATCCTGTTACATTCTATGCTCAGCCTCTTTCACAGAGTATGGTTGACGAAGGCTATAAGTCCATTGCAATTCTTAAGGTTTACCTGAATAATACCGATAACACTTATGTTTACGGTGAAAAGGCTTATTGCGATAAGGGGCAGAAAATCTCCTATGACCTTAATGAGCTTCCGGCAGGCATCTACAAGCTTGTAGAAACAATCGAGCTTCGTGATAAGAACAATAAGGTAGTTAAGTCTGCAGAAAATACGTTTGCAATTGACTGGACACCGCAACAGGATATAAAAGAAGTTAATATTACAGCTAACTGGCAGGGAACAATTTCAGCTCCTGTTTGTACAACAAAGGGTGTTAAAATCCTTAGCTACAGATGGGAAAAATACGACGGCTCCAACTGGAATACCTGCACAGGTACAATTGGCGGCGGAAGATATCGCTGTATGGTTGAGCTTGCAGCTGAAACAGGTTATAAGCTTGCTTCCGGTTATACCGTAAAAATCGGTGGAATTGCTGCTAAAAAATACAGCGGAAATTTATGGTATGTTGCACGTGATATTACAGGATATGTAAATTTTGTTGACATTGAGCATTCCAATGCTCCGGAAGCAGGTGTATATCCCGTATTCGACGGTTATGATATCGTTCAGGGTGCAAATACCTCAGTCAAGCTTGTTGAATGGTACAAGTGTGATAAGGACGGCAAAAAGCTCAGCGAACCTCTTACTGCAGAGGATATGTTCGAAAAGGATTCTTATTACCGTATTGAGGTTACTGTTGCTCCCGCAACAAACTATGAATTCAAAAACGATGCATCATTCTATATCAATGGTGAAAGTGTAAATTACAACACCTCTCACGGTAGTGATATCCCCGGCAGCATCACAGGCTATAAGGTATATCACGTTAATGATATTGAGGGAACATTCAAGCTTTATCTGTATGACGGAAGTCAGACAGGCGCAGCAAAGGATATTATTATCAAGGACGGTCAGTATATTGCTTCAGATTCTGCTACACCTGTAACAACCAAGCCTTCAGGCGGTTATGCATACTATAAGAATGGTGTTCTGACTTTTGAAGCTTACATCAATACAAAGGCTCATTTTGTATTTGAAGAAGGCAATCTTGATGTTTATCTTAAGGGCAGAAACGTAATCGGTGCTATTTGTAACAGTGAACATTTAGGTGAAATCAACGGTCTTAATGCCCGTAAGGGTAATATGACTATTGATGCAGCCGAAAGGGGCAGTCTTAAAGTTGCAAGTAATCCTCTTGATGCTTACTGCAATATTTATGTAAATACTCTTACCTTCAACAGCGGTAAGGTTACATCATGCCTTGATAACGGTACTTACGGTTCAGCACTCTATGCTGAAAAGCTCATTATTGCAGACGACTACAAGGCTTATGTTGGTGAAACCAACGACTTCGATGCTTCCGAAGAATGGAACGGAATCACAGATATCAAGGATTATGAAAACGTATGGCTTGATAAGGATGTATGCAGACACAATTATGTCAAGTATGAAAAATGTGAGCCTACCTGTAAACAGGAAGGCTGTAAGGAAACATTTGAAATCTGTGAAGAATGTTATCTTATCGTAAAGAAAGAAAACGGTGAAATCCTTACAGGTGACGAAGCAACTGAATTCTTCTTTGATGTTGTAATTCCTAAGGGGGACCACGCATACAAGTTTATTGAAAAGCATGATGCAACATGTAATTCAACAGGTGCAAAATCATCTTATTGGATTTGCACAGCTTGTAACGGAATGTTTGTAACAGATGCAAAAACACCCATCACATTATCCGAATATTCAAAAAATATCCACCTTCCCAAGTTAGCACATCAGCTTACAGCTGTTCCTGAAAAAGCTGCTGACTGTGAAAACGACGGTAATATTGCATACTGGGTTTGCGGACGTGACGGCTGCGGAAAGTACTTCTCAGACGATGCGGCAAACAACGAAATCGGTACAGCAGATGTAGTTGTTCCTGCAACAGGTCATACTGAAGAAGTAATCCCCGGTAAGGCTGCAACTGAAACAGAAACAGGTCTTACAGCAGGTAAGAAGTGTTCAGAATGTGGCAAGGTTCTTGTTGAGCAGGAAATAATTCCCGTAATCGAAGCAGGTCATACACATACATATACTGCTGTTGTAACTGCTCCTACATGTAAGAATAAGGGCTTCACAACTCACACATGTAAATGTGGTGACAGTTACACAGACAGCGAAACTGAAGTAATTGCTCATACACCCGAGGTTGTCCCCGGTAAGCCTGCAACAAAGACAGAAACAGGTCTTACAGACGGTGAAAAGTGCTCAGTCTGTGGCACTGTTACAAAGGAACAGACAGTTATAGACAAGATACCTGAAGATCACAAGCATACCCCCGGTGAATGGGTAGTTATAACTCCTGCTGAAGTCGGTGTTGAAGGTAAGGAACAGAAGAAGTGTACAGGCTGTAATGCAGTTGTCGAAGAAAGAGTAATTCCTGCCCTTGAAAATCCCGACACAGACATTATGATCGGTGATGTAAATAAGGACGGTAAAATTACAGCTGCTGATGCACGCCAGGCACTGAGAATTTCAGCAACTCTCGTAACACCTACAGATTATCAGAAGAAAGCTGCAGATATGAACGGTGACGGTAAAATTACTGCTGCCGATGCAAGAAAGATTCTCAGAAAATCCGCACAGCTTGAGTGATATAATAAAATCTGTAAATATAGGATAATTTTGCACAGAACACAAAAAAACGGCAGAGAAATCTGCCGTTTTTTATCATTTTTGCACTAAAGTACAATGTGTATTTATTTTTATTATTATATAATAATTGTGGGTAGTTATAAAAATCTTCCCGTGAATATAATTAAAGGGATAAACCGAAAGGAGAAATAAATATGGGACTTATTAAAGCCGGTATAGGCGCAATAGGCGGCGTTCTTGCCGATCAGTGGAAAGAGTTTTTTACCTGCGATTC
>JAFYUD010000131.1 GCA_017549665.1 Clostridia bacterium
GATATAATTGTATAATTAATTTATGAATACAGAAGGTTAACTAATATGAAGAAATCATTAAAGAAGATAGCTGATGAATTAGGTGTTAGCCAGGATGATGTTCGATATATAGCATTAAACCTGCCGTCAGATTACAAAGAAATAGTCGGGAATGAAATAGTTTTAAATAACCAAGGAATTTCAGAAATCAAAAAACGTTTTGGAGTACAAGAAGCTGAAACTGTTTTGGAACACTATAAAAAATATGTAATTAGTATTGGAAAAATTGTAGGTATTATTTTTGCAATAACATTAATATTCTCAATCATCTCAAAAGCTGCAGATGCTGACGAATTGGAAATGATAAGCACGATCATTTTGTTTACTATTGTGTTAGGGTATATTCTTTTCTTACTATTAATGGGATTTATACCACTATGCAATAAGAATAAATTAAAATTAACGTGGTCAAAATTCATAGAAGAGAATAAAAAAGAGGCTAAAAGAATAAAAGAAGTAAATGAACTTATGGAAATTCTCAATAAACAACAATCTGATCCGAACGAAGTAAGATATGGTACTAACGCCTGCCCTTATTGTGGACATTATATGGTTCGTTTTGCCGAATGGGAAGACAAACAGATGTCAGTTGCATTTTGGGGCGGTGCATCCGATAAAATCGGCAAAAAATACAAATGTGACCATTGCAAAAAAATGTGGTAATTAGCATTTTATGAACACTCATACACAGGAAGACATCCAATAGGGTGTCTTCTTTTTTATTCAGGAAAAACGAAAAAAAGATGTTGCATTTTCAGATTCAATGTGATATAATGCGGAAAAACATAATATTATGGATGAAGTTTGCAGAAGAAGCTATGCTGCCGAAGGAGTAACGCTCTCAGGCTTCCCGTCAGGGAAAAGGACTGCAAACGGACATAACTTTGGAGAAGCTCATTGAATTGAGTGCCGAAGGGGCAAGGCTGATACAGGCTAATCTCTCAGGCAAAAGGACAAAGTTTTTTTATTACCGTTTTTATCGGTATAATTTTTTGTTCTTTTGTCGGATTGCGTGTCGTAATCCGGCTTTTTTATTTTTTATATTTGTGATTCGGAGGAAATCAGAATGGAAATGTTTTTCGAAAAAGTGGCAGAAATAAATAATTCTGTCAACGGTGTTGTATGGGGAAGCTTCGGCTTGTTTCTCCTTATCGGCACAGGCATACTTATGACTGTATGCACAAAGGTGTTCCAGATAACACACATCAGACTGTGGTGGAAAAACACAATCGGCAGTCTTTTCACAAAGAAGGTTATCGGTCATTCAAAGGAAGCAGGCTCAATTTCACCCTTCCAGGCTCTTTGTACAGCTCTTGCCGCAACAGTCGGCACAGGTAACATCGCAGGTGTTGCTGCGGCTATCTGCATCGGCGGTGCAGGCGCTGTTTTCTGGATGTGGGTTGCTGCATTCTTCGGAATGATGACAAACTTCTCAGAAAATGCACTGGGCATTTACTTCCGTCGCCGTAATGAAAAGGGCGAATGGTCAGGCGGTGCGATGTACTATCTGCGTGACGGTCTCGGAAAGAAAAAGGGCGGCAAGGTTATAGGCAATGTTCTTGCAGTGCTTTTCTGTATCTTCACAATGCTTGCATCATTCGGTATCGGCAGCATGGGTCAGGTCAACAAAATCGTTGCAAACGTTGCAACAGCTTTTGATGTTCAGGCTCTTTCATCTGTTCAGGTACTCGGCGGCGTTTCACTTTACAATGTTATTCTCGGCGTTATCATCATGGCACTGGTTGCTCTTATTACTCTCGGCGGCCTCAAGAGAATCGCCAACGTTGCAGAAAAGATCGTTCCCTTCATGATCGTTCTTTTCATCGCAGGCAGCCTTATCATCATCGGTAAGAATTATGCTCAGATCATTCCCGCATTCAGGACAATCTTCGTAAATGCCTTCAAGCCTGAAGCATTCGTAGGCGGTACAATCGGTGCAGCTATCAGCGCAGCCGTAACACAGGGCTTCAAGAGAGGCGTTTTCTCAAACGAAGCAGGTCTCGGTTCATCAGTTATGGTTCACTCAAACTCAAACGTAAAAGAGCCTGTCAAGCAGGGTATGTGGGGTATCTTCGAGGTTTTCGCAGACACAATGATCGTTTGTACAATGACCGCACTTGTTGTTCTTACATCAGGCGTATTCAATGCACAGACAGGTGAAATCGCAGCAGGCCTTACAGATGCAACACTTGTAGGCGGTGCCTTCAACTCCGTATTCTCATGGGGTAATATCGGTCAGAAATTCGTTGCGATTGCAATGTTCCTCTTCGCATTCACAACTGTTCTCGGCTGGTCACATTACGGCTCAAAGGCATGGGAATACCTCTTCGGCGCAAAGACTACAATCATCTTCAAAATCATCCATGTTATCACAGTTATCTTCGGTGCAGTCATGACATCTTCACTTGCATGGGATATCTCAGACACATTCAACGGTCTTATGATGATCCCCAACCTTATCGGTGTTGTTGTTCTCTTCCCGCTGGTAATGAAAATGACAAAGAACTATGTCGACCGTAAGGTTAAGAACAAGGACGTTGAGCCTATGATTTCATACGATCCCGAGCTTCAGAAGGAAGCAGCAGCTGACCTTAACGACTGATAATAAGAAACTCAGCAAGGACTGTAAGACGAAAGTCTTATAGTCCTTCTTTTTTGATAAAAATGAATTTTCCATAAGTAATTTTCAGAGTGCTATACTGAAGTCACAACGGAGGCACAATCCCTCCCCCGAAAAAAGAAAGGATGATATTTGTGAAAAATATCAAAAAGGCAATTGCCTTGGTTTTATGTCTTGTTTCAGTTCTCTCAGTATTCACCGTTTCGGCTTCAGCTGCAACCATCAGCTCGACCCTGGGTGATGAAGCAGAAAATTCAGGCGACTATGCTTATTGGGATAATTCAAAAGTAGTAAAATCAGGCAGTACATCAACCAACGAAATCAAATGGATGCAGAAAGCACTCAATTACTGCATTGCTAACCGTGGCTTGAATGCAACAAAGCTTACTGTTGACGGCAGCTTCGGCCCTGCATCAAAGGCGGCAACAATCGCATTCCAGAAGGCAGCAAAACTGGATGCCGACGGCAAATTCGGTCCTGCAACAATCAAGAAAATGAAGGACGTACTCAACAACGGTAACTCCAATACATTGAAGACAACATCCGCAAGCAACAGTAAAATAACAACTGAAATGATTAAAGCAGTCTGCGATAAGTATGGCTATACAAGCGGTAAATACTGGACAATGCAGACAGCAACCAACTATTCCGGATACAGCAATTGTGCAAAAGACAATTACAAAGATAAAGACTGTTATGCAAGCACAAGCCCTCAGGGCAAGAGTGGCTCAAACGGCAAGAAATATATGAGCTATAACTATAATAACACATGGGAATGCTGTGGTTTTGCATCATACGTAATGTACAAGGTTACAGGTAAAGATCTGAACGCAAAAGGCACAACTGCAACAGCACAGAACGGATGGAAGGTTTACAAAACAACATCTGCTGCAGGATGTCTGAAAGTCGGAGATATTGTCAGATACAACGGTCACTCAGCAATTGTATACACTGTTGACGCAAAGGGCAATGCTACATTTGTAGAGTGCTGGGGCAGCAACGATTGTGTTATTAAAATCAACAGCGGCTTCAATACTTCCGGCGGAAGCAGAACACTTTCATACTTCAACAACAGCAAGCTCCAGTATATCTACAGATACGAAGGATAAACATTTCCGCTGAATCAATTTAAATAAATTAAGTCTCTTCAGCAAATACAAAAAAACAGGGCAGGCTTCGGAAAGTCTGTCCTGCTTTTCAATTTTCTGTTGTTTACAATCCGAATAAGGCCTTTGTTGAACGGAGATTATCCTCAAAATCATAATCCGGCATCATAATTGTTGTACATCCTAATGCCACCGAACCGGTACCTGTATGTACACAGCAGACACCAAAGCATTCGCCGTCATAATAAAACTTTATCTCAACCAGCTTGTCTGCACCGTCTGAGTAAATCACATCCGAAGTCATCCTGTCAGCAACAATACCGTATGTCGAATATAATTGGCTGTTGGCATATTTCTCTGCAGATTCAATTGCACTTGAACGAGTGCCTCCGCCGTTAATATTTATCACGGCAACCACTGCAACAATCACCATAATTGCTGAAACTGTCACTCTCATTATTTTTTGTGTATTCATATAATCAACTCCTTACTCTGACACTTTAATTTTTACAATCGTTGTCACATAGCAGTATGGACAAGAAAAATCTTTTACCCACGGGTCATCAAGTTTATTAACTAATCCAATACGGGCGGAAGTCGACAGCAGGCTGTCGCATCCTCTGCACACGGGATAATAGTAAATATACGCACCGTTAAGCATAGCTGCAGCTCCCGTATAAGAATTATCAATCTCATAGGAATCAATAATGCAGTTCTTGCACCAGATATTGCTGTTGACAGAACTTCTCTCCCAGCCGCTGCCGCCGGAGCTTTCATTGATTTCTCCGCAGACGGTACAGATATCATATTCAAAATTATGAGCAGCAGCAACCGTTCTCTCATCTACAAACCCGCATTCCGAACAGGTATAAACCGTCTTTCCGTCTCTTGTGCAGGTGTTTTTCTTTTTAACCGTACCCTCATCAAATTTGTGTTCTGCAGGGATCCGTCTGCGTTCACTCAGCACTTCCCCGCAGGTAAGACACACTTTGCCCTCGGTAAATCCGTCTATTGTGCAAGTTGCCTTGACTGCAATCGTTGTTTCCGTATTTCTGTGAGGACATTCATAATTCACAATTGCTATAATAATACAGCTGACAACAAGTGAAATACCCAGCAGGAGTGTTATCGTTACAATTGAAGTTTTTGCTGTCTTCGTCATAAATTATTCCTCCGTTTTTTCTGTTGATGACTGTCTGACAATGTTATCTCTCAATATACGCCTGATCCATTTTTCTGTATACCCGTACTTGACGGCGAGCTGTCTGATATTGTGACCGTTATATTCTTCTGCTATCTGTTGCCTTATAAATTCCTTACTGAACAAATCCATCGGAAAGAATATCTGCTGACCTTTATATGCAGAATGGATCTTCAGCACAGCATCAATTCCGATTATTCCGACAAGTTCACTGTAAGTTCTGTTCAGATATTCATCTTTGATAAATTTGGAATCCAAAACGAAAATAACACCTCTCATTTTCCAAACTCCTGACTTAAATTATACTCAATCTGCAGGAACTGTAAATGTTCATTGTTTCCTGAACAATTCCTTGAAGAATTCCTGATGGTGTATAATCGTTTGAAAATCTGAACTTGGGCACTTTTTTAAATTTTTATCTGAAATTATTCATGAGAATGATGCGGCACATTATACCGACAATACAACAGGACAGAACACCGTCCCGAGTCAACAACAAAAAGGAACGGATGATATAAAAAACACCACAATTGAGCAACGGCATATACAATTTGTTAAACTTTTTGCCTCTGTTATTGATTTTTAATATATGTAGTGATATAATTCAGATTAACAAGAATTATTTGGGAGGAACAACAATTATGAAAAAAATCGTATCAATAATTCTGACAGTGATAATTTCCCTCTCGGGTCTTGCACTTTTTGCATCTGCGGCTGACAGCTATCCCGTTGAGGCAGCATTCTCAAAAAACGGTGCATACACAGTAACAGCAGAAATATTTGAGTGCGATGAAGCAGATTACGATTACTACAAAGTATGGTATCCTGCTGAGCTTGCAGATATTGAGGGCAAGCTTCCTGTTATCATTTTCAACAACAGCTCAGGCATGACTGACAACACCGTTGAAACACAGGCTATGATGAAGGCTTTCGCTTCATGGGGCTTTATCGGTCTTACCAACAACCACAAAAAGACAGGCTTCGGTGATTCCGCATCAAAGGGACTTGATTTCCTTATGGCTCTCGCTGCTGACGAGGAAAGCATCTTTTACGGCAGGATTGATTTTGACGCTGTAGGTCTCTGCGGTCATTCTCAGGGCGGCTCAGGTGCATTCAATGCAGCATCCGAAGGCAAGTACGAAAACAGCCACATGTTCACATCAATCTGTGCAATCAGCGCTCCCCACAGTGAGCTTGCAGCATCAGAATGGCAGCAGACTCCCTACGATATTTCAAAGGTATCTGCTCCCGCATTCCTTATTGCAGGCACAAAGTCTGACGAAGCAGGCTATATGCTCGACAGCGGCATCTGCCCTCTCGGCATGGGTCTTATCGCAAACATGAAGGCTATCAACAACGACAATGTTGTAATCGGCAGAATCAAGGATGCATGGCATGTTGATACTCAGGCTGAATCTCAGGCTTACGTAATCGCATGGTTCATGTGGACCCTCAAGGGTGATGAATTTGCAGCAACTGCATTCACAGGTGAAGGCGCAGAGCTTTTCAACAATAACAAGTGGCAGGATGTATACAATAAGCAGTCTGAAAATCTTCCCGAAAATCCCGATCCCTATGATCCCGAGGTTTTTGACAACAGCATTTTCATTGAGATCTACAAGGCATTCTCAGACATCATCGACCGCATTCTCAATTTCTTCATGTCTCTCATAAGCAATTTCGTTTAATACGCAAATAATAAAGGGGAACACTTCGGTGCTCCCCTTATTTTTATACTTTTATTTATACTGATACACTCTGACGTAATCCACGATAAATTCAGATTCAAGTCCGGGAGCATTTTCACGCTGAGAAGGAATACCGTCCTCACCCTTCATTTCAACAGAGAGAATGAGATATTCGGGATTCTGAGAAACGCCGCCGAATGATGTACGGAATGTCTCAACACCGTTGATGTAGAAGATATATTCGTCTTCATTCCACTCAAGACCGTATGTATTGTATTCCTTGTAAGGATTATTCTTAAGAAGGAATGCCTGTGCACCCAGCTTCTGATGTGCATCGCCGTAGCCGTCGAAATGAAGATTTGATGTTACGCAGTTGCTTGGGAAATCACCGTATCTGTCACTTTCGAAAATATCGATTTCAGTACCGTCTTTTCCGTTGCCGTCCTCATCAAAAACTCCGCTGTTCATAAGCCAGAATGCACTCCATACGTCTGCACCCTCGGGAAGAATACAACGGCACTCGAAGTAACCGAATTTCTGACTGAAGCCGTTGGGAGAATCTGCGTCTGTATCGATACCTGCTGTATACCAGCCTGCACCTTCACCGCCC
>JAFYUD010000132.1 GCA_017549665.1 Clostridia bacterium
ACCCTTGTTTTTAAAATGAAGCTCTCTCATGCCTTCAACCTCGTCACATACGGGTTTAAGATTGCAGGTGTCACAGTCAAAATTGACATTATTCATTATGTGATTGAGAGTTTCTGTTATAGCGTTATTCTTCTGTGCGATTTCTTCAAAAGCCTTATGGTCAGCTTCGGGAGAGGTTATGAATATAACCCTTACGCCCCTGACTGCAGGATTTTCTTTGTACTTGTTTATAAGAAGATTTCCCGCATTCTGAAAGCTTATACCTTTTTTTATGGCATCCTTTGAAACTCTGACGGCTTCCTTATGTGAGCGTGAAGATGTTCTGATCATATAACCGTCGGGGAAATAGTGATACTTGACATATTCGGTTTTTCTGATAAGGTTATACAGTTTCTGCTCATCTTGAGTGTCTTCAATCTGTATGATTGAAATTCTTGTGAAGCTGCAGTCTTTTTTTATGTCGGCAAGCTCCTTGCCGATAACGGTAATGCCGTCTGTTACGGGGGAAGATGTTATAAGATTGAATCCTGTACCGCTTAATTCAAATGCGCTGTGCTTCTGCAGAATAACCTGATTCACACCCACATCTTTCCATGCGTTGTCAGGATTATAATCATAGTTGATTTCAGAAAGCCCCTGAGTAATTTCAAGGGCCTTTTTTATAAGTGAATCAAAAAATTCCATTACAGCTTCTTGTCCTTTTTCATTTTGTCATAACGGTGTTTCCACAACCAGTCATAGACCTTACGGACAAGCTTCATATCAAGATTGAACCAGTAAATTGCGAATGTCAGAAGAAACAATCCCACAATAACGGCAAGTATTATAAGAAATATTGTCATATCAGTTCTCCTTTGCAAGACCCTTCTGTCTTGCATATTCAGCAGCACCGAGAGCACCCATAAGCTGAGGGTCAGTTGAAAGCTCAACAACCTTGATTTTAAGCACCTTTTCGATTGCAGCCTTAAGACCTGCATTCTTTGCACAACCGCCTGTAAGAGTTATTGAATCTGTTGCGCCTGCCTTTTTAGCCATAACGAAGCATCTCTTTGCAACTGCAAGCTGAATACCTGCTGCGATTTCGTCCATAGGCTTGCCTTCACCGACCAGTGAAATAACTTCACTTTCTGCGAAAACAGTACACTGTGCAGTGATGGGAATTGTATTTTTTGCTTTAAGTGAAAGCTGTGAGAATTCGGGAAGTGACATTTCAAAAGCATTCGCCATAGCTTCGTAGAATCTGCCTGTACCTGCAGCACATTTGTCGTTCATTGCGAAGTTCTTGACTGTGCCGTCTGTGTCGATTGCGATACCCTTTACGTCCTGACCGCCGATATCGATAATTGCCTTTACTTCGGGATTTGTAACGTGTACACCCATAGCGTGGCAGCTGATTTCAGAAATATTCTCATCAGCAAAAGGCACTTTGTTTCTGCCGTAGCCTGTACCGATAAGATATGTAAGCTCCTCAGCTGAATTCAGTCCCTCAACCTGTGCTACCGCATCATCAAGAGCGAGCTGTGCGCTCTGAACGGGATTGATTTTACTTCTGTTTGTAACATTGGCAACGATTCTGCCGTTTTCATCTAAAATTATGCATTTTGTGTAGGTTGAGCCTACATCGCATCCGCCGAAATATTTCATACTAATTTTTCTCCTTTATCCATTACCACGCTAAGTCGTCTTCGAAATCCATAAGTGAAGCGTCAACCGGCTCTTCCTGAAGAACAGTCTGCATATATTTGTTTACCTGATCACGCATTTCTCGTCTTGAAATAGTACGGGGATCCATAAGGTCCTGACGCACCCAGATGAAGTTGACACCCTTTTCTCTTGCCTGATCATCAAATATACCCTGAAGACCGTCCATTCCCTTGCAGGAAATCTGATCATACATGATAACAGTATCAGCATCGTATTCTTCAACGATTCTCCACAGTTCATCAACAACGTGTCTGTAACCGCCCTTTGTGTGCTTACGCATGATTGAACGCTGATATGTCTTTGCAAGATCCCTGAGTGACTGCTCTTTGTCTTCTGTATCAATTTCAAGATATGAAATCATTGTTTCCATATCCATAACAACATTGATACCCCAGCAGTTTTCAAGCCAGTTGGCAAA
>JAFYUD010000133.1 GCA_017549665.1 Clostridia bacterium
GCATAGCCTTCAAGCTTCTTGTCAAATGCAATGATAGCTTCGTGAATTGTTTTTGTTACAACTTCGGGAAGAACATTGCGTATATCTGTAAAATTGACACCTGTGGGACAGGTAGGATTAACAGCGCCTTTTTTTACGGACGGTCTGTATTTCAGGAAATCACCTACGAGCTGTGCAGGTGCCGTGTAATCACTTCCGCCGTAAATGTATCCGTTACGCTCAATCTGACGCTGAAGTGCGATACCTGAAAGAGGATGGTCATCTTCAAAATAAGACGGCTCAATTCCTACAAGAATTGCAGTGTTTGCGTTTTCACCGTCACGGGCGTATTCACTCATTCCGTTTACAACCATGCCGAATTCTTCTGATGATGCAGCAACAACCGTGCCGCCGGGACACATGCAGAATGTATATCCGCCTCTTCCGTGTAATGGGTGGTTTGAAAGCTTGTAATCAGCAGCTCCGAGACGGGGATCATTCCACATCCTGCCGTACTGAGCCTTGTTGATCAGCTCCTGAGGATGCTCTATACGGGTGCCGACTGAAAATGCCTTCTGCTCCATTCTGATACCTTTGTTGTAAAGCATTTCTACGGTATCTCTTGCTGAATGACCGATACACAGTACTACACAGTCTGTTTCAAGATCAGTTGTTCTGCCGTTTCTGTCGACATAAGTGACACCGTGAACAAAGTTGTTTGCAACGATTATGTCAGTAAGCTTACAGCCGAATCTTACTTCACCGCCGAGAGAAATTATATCCTCACGGATGTTTTTTACAACACCGCCGAGCTTGTCTGTGCCGATGTGAGGTCTTGCTGAGTAAAGAATTTCTTCGGGTGCACCGTGGCTGTAAAGCTGATTGAAAACTTCCTTGCAACGGCTGTCCTTGATGCCTGTTGTCAGCTTGCCGTCTGAGAACGTACCTGCGCCGCCTTCACCGAACTGAACGTTTGACTCAGTATCAAGCTTGTGCTTGTACCAGAATGTATTTACATCCTTCTGACGCTGTTCGACATCATTACCTCTTTCAAGGATTATGGGATTCAATCCGCTTTTTGCAAGCATGAGACCGCAGAGCATGCCTGCAGGACCGAAGCCGACAATTACAGGTCTGAGCTTTGATGTGCGCTTGTTTTCAGGAAGAACATATTTGTATCGTTCTTTATGAACAACCTTGTTGATGGGAAATCTTGCGGCAATTTCTGCTTCACCGCTTTCAAGCTCCACATCAACAGAATATATCATTTTTATGTGGTTTTTCTTTCGTGAATCAATTGATTCTCTTGAAACCTCGAAAGATGTAAAATCCGAAGGGGAGACTCCGATGAAGTCTGCGGCTTCTTTTTTTAGTCTTTCGGTTGATTCTCCGAGATCAAGTGAAAGTTCATTTATTCTAAGCATTATCTGTCTCCGTTAAGTATTTTACAGCATTGCAGCCTGTGCATCTGCCTGAGCTCCATGCCCATGAAAGATTATATCCGCCGCATGCACCGTCTGCATCGATAATTTCACCGCAGGCAAAAAGTCCCTTTGTCTTATTGCTTTCAAGAGTCAGGCTGAAGCAGTTTGATGCCGCACCGCCTGCTGTTACCTGAGAATTTTCAAATCCGGGAGTGCCGGTTATTTCAAAGACTTCCGAATTCAGAGTTTCGGTGAGGGATGAAATTTCATTTTTAGTAAGGTCGCAGATCTTTTTGTTGATATCTATACCAGATGACTGAAGCTTTGCGATTGCAAGTTTTTTCGGAATAATTCCTGAAAGCAGATCCTCGCAGTGTAGCTCAGGATTTGACTTCTTACGTCTTATAATATATGAATAAATATCTTCGGGAGAGAAATCGGGAAGAACATTTATACAAGCAAAGATTTTTCCCTTTTTATTGAGTATGAAGTGCTCTGAAACGTATCTTGAAACATTCATGGCAGGGATGCCTGAAATACCGTAATCCGTGTACTGGATTTCACCGATATCGGATGCGATTACCTTGCCGTTGTCAACTATAAGTATTTCACCGTGGGCACGTACGCCCTTGAGTGATTTGTTTTTCTTTTTAAGAATAATTCCTGTAAGCGCAGGATGAACGGGATTGATTTTTATTCCCATTGAATTCAGTAGTGAAAAGCAGGAACCGTCAGAGCCCTGAACAGGTGATGATTTTCCTCCGCCTGCTATTATAACTGCATCAGCCTGAAAAGTGTCATTGAGAATAAAGAAGCTGTTTGCTTTGTTTATCTTTGAGATTGCCGTGTCGCAGATAACCTCAATTCCGAGATTATCAAGCTCAAATCTGAGTGCATCAAGTACAGCACTTGCCTGAAGACTCATGGGGTAAAGTCTGCCGTCTGTTTCTTCGGTCATTATTATACCCATGGATTCAAAAAAGCCGATGTTGCTTTCAACAGGGTATGCATTAAAAACGCTGTTTATAAGCTTTTTATTGCCGTTGAATTTGCCTTCGAAACTTCCGCAGTTAAGAATATTGCATCTGCCGTTTCCCGTAGCAAGTATCTTCTTGCCGACCTTAGGGAGCTTTTCGTAAATCGTAATTTTTATATCAGCGCCGCAGGCTTTTGCTTCACGTGCAGCTTCAATTGCTGCTGCCATTCCTGATGCACCTGCACCGATAATTGCCAATGATTTGCGTTGCATTTCAGCTATAACTCCCTTCATATAAATAACATTTATATTTTACGCTCATTGACTCCAAGTGTCAAGTGTTAATACAAATAAATAATTATTAAAATAACTATTGAAATATGTAATTTTTTGTGTTAAAATATTTTCAGAAGAATAAATCAAAGTGAGGTGCTTTTTAATGTCATTTGATCTTAACGAACTTATCATTCTCATCGACTATTACACAAAGGTTATCAGAGATCTTCTCAACGGTCTTCTTGCTAACATGGGCTTAGGCGGACTTGGTGAAAATACCGAAGAATAATTTGGCTTTTACACCCGATTGATTCGGGTGTATTTTTTTTGCAATTGAAAAGGCGACAGGTTATCTGCCGCCTTGAATTTATTTCTTTATCATTTTTTTGATTGCGAATACTGTCACACCTGCAACAGCAGCGGCAATTCCGACTTTTTTTGCAAGCTTGATTCCTTCTGAAACAGAGCTGGGAGAGTGTGTGTAAATAAACTCCTTGACAGGTCTCTGAATTCTGAAATTTTCAATATCTTTGCAGGTAACGGTGAATGTCTCGTACTTGTCGGGTGTGTCCTCGTAAATGTCAAACACTCTTCCACCACGGTTTTTTCCGGGTCCGTAGATGTTGAAGCCAAGTCCCTGAGTATAGCCGAGGTCAAGATTTCCGTGCTTTACCACGAAGCTGTTGTTGTGGTCGTGTCCGAAGTAAAGGCCGAGAACATCACCTTTTTCTTTGAATGCCTCAATCTGACCGCTTTTTTCGTCGGGAGAAGCTGCATTTTCACCCATGAAGCTGCGTTCATTTTCAGCATAACAGGGAAGTCTGTAATACTTTTTGTTATGTACACCTGCACCCTGAATAAAATTCGGTGCCCAATTGAGTGATGTCTCAAAGCAGTCGTAAATATCTTCAGGCGGAATATGTTGAAATGCCAGAGCATTGACAATATGTCCGTTTTTCTCTTCCATTTCGTCACGTGCAGTCTTGTATGAATCAATCTGCTCCTGAGTAATGGGGATATATTTTCCGTCTGCATCCTTTTCGTGAGAGTCAAACATATATACGCAGAATTTTGTATCAGACTCATCCTCAGAATA
>JAFYUD010000134.1 GCA_017549665.1 Clostridia bacterium
ATGATACCTGAATGGAACAGCTCTGTCTCAAGGAAGATCTGTCCGTCAGTGATAGAAATAACATTAGTGGGGATATAAGCGGAAACGTCACCCGCCTGAGTTTCAATGATAGGCAGAGCTGTGATAGAGCCGCCGCCGTATTCCTTTGCCACGCAGGCTGCTCTTTCAAGCAGTCTTGAGTGAAGGTAGAAAACGTCACCGGGATATGCTTCACGTCCGGGAGGACGACGGATAAGAAGTGACAATGCACGGTATGCAACAGCGTGCTTACTCAGATCGTCATAAACAATAAGAACATCCTTACCCTGCTCACGGAAATATTCAGCCATTGCGCATCCGCTGTAAGGAGCGATATACTGCAAGGGCGCACTTTCAGAAGCACTTGCGGAAACGATGATAGTATATTCCATTGCTCCGTTACGGATAAACTCACCTGCAAGCTGTGCTACTGATGTGCTTTTCTGTCCGATTGCAACATAGATACAGATAACGCCTGTATTTTTCTGATTAATAATTGTATCAACAGCGATTTCAGTTTTACCTGTCTGTCTGTCACCGATGATAAGCTCTCGCTGACCTCTGCCGATGGGAATCATACTGTCAATAGCTTTGATACCGGTCTGAAGGGGAACATTAACGCTTTCACGTTCAATAATTCCGGGAGCCTCAGACTCAATGGGGCGTGTTGCGCTGTACTCAATGGGGCCTTTTCCGTCGATAGGCTCACCAAGAGCATTTACAACTCTGCCTAAAAGCTTTTCACCCACAGGAACAGAGAGAACCTTACCTGTTCTGCGGACTGTTGTGCCTTCGCAGATATTGTCTTTATCTGAAAGAATTGCTACAGAAACTGTTTCTTCCTCAAGATTCTGTGCAACACCGAAACTGCCGTCTTCAAATTCAAGAAGCTCATTTGCCATGCAGTTACGCAAACCATAAACACGGGCAATGCCGTCACCGACAAGAATAACCTTACCGGTTTCAGTCATATCAATCTTTGCTTTATAATTTCTGATCTGACTTTTAATAATATTACTGATTTCTTCCGGCCTGTTCATCCCGTAATCACATCCTTTACTTCTTCAAGGCGGTGTTTAATACTGCCGTCGAAGGTTTTTCCGTCAACTTCGATTTTGATACCGCCTATCAGAGACTTGTCAATAATATACTCAGCCTCCACGGTTTTCTTCGTAAGCTTTCCGAGTTTTTCGCAGATATTTTTCTTCTGCTCATCATTAAGAGGCACAGCTGAATAAATACGGGCAGCAGTTCTGTCCGACAGTGCCATGGATAATTTTATAAATTCATCAATACAGCCAAAAATTGTACCGAATCTGCCATTCTCGCAAAGAACCTTGAGAAACGAAACCACATTTTCGGGAATATTTCCCTCGAATGCGCCGTCAATTGCTTCAATGCGTTCATTCAGCGGAATTACAGGAGATGCCAGAAATTCGATATACTCTGCATTCTCACCGATAACCTGCTTTACAAGCTCAAGTGCGGACACATATTCTGCAGCCTGATTATCCTCTGCGGCAATCATAAACAGCGCTTCGGCATACTCACGTTCAGTCTGAATCATTGCCGTCACCTATACTTTCGATAAATGAATCAATGAAGTGCTGATGATCAGCCTCAGAAACTTCTCTTTCAAGCATTTTCTCAGTAAGAAGTGAAGAAACTTCAACGATTTCTTTTCTGATACTGTCTTCTGCCTTTTTACGCTCAAGCATAGCATCATTCTCTGCCTGACGGACTATGCCGTCTGCTTTTTCTCTTGCTTCGGCAATGATTTCCTTCTCACGCTCAGAAGCGATATCAACAGCAGATTTGATAACGTTCTCTGCCTCATTTTTTGCTGTCTTAAGCTTTTCTTCGTATGCTTTTCTGTCTGCATCTGCCTGCTCTTTTGCTTCACGGGCAGCATCATAATCACCCTGAATGGTGTTCTGACGTGCTTCAAGCATTTTTTTGACAGGCTTGTATAAAAACTTTTTTACGACCAGAAACAGAATAACCAGATTCGCAAGAGAAGCCAGCATCTGCCATATATTGATCGAGATAACATCTAAACTTTGCATAAGTTTTCACTCCGTTATTCGGAATAAATTAAAGAGCACCCAGTGTATTAACAAGAATATCAACAAGAATGTTAGGTGCAACGAAAATAAGAAGAATTGCAATAACAAGGGCATAAAGACCTGTTGTTTCTGCAATAGCACAACCCATGAGCATTGTTGTTGTAACAGAGCCCTTGCTTTCGGGCTGACGTGCGATAGCTTCACAAGCTGCTGCAACTGCGTTACCTTCACCGATACCGGGGCCGATACCTGCGATCATAGCAAGACCTGCGCCGAGAGCGCAACAACCTAAAATAATACCTAATGCGAGTTCCATATTGTTTTCCTCCGTAAAATTAAGATTTATTTTTTGCACGTTTACGTGCTAATTTCTTTTCATATGTTTCAACATCAAATGCGCCTGCAACATACATCATTGTAAGCATTGCAAAAATGAAGGCCTGCAGACATCCGCTGAATACGTCAAAATACATTGACATAACTGCAGGTATACCAATCTGGAAAATCGGTATATCAGCAAGGATTCCGGGAAGCTTGGCAAGTGCTTTTGCTGAAAGTCCTGACAATGCAGAGCCGAGAAGCACTGAAATAACGCAGCCGGAAAGCACATTTCCGTAATGACGGAATGCCATTGAAACGGGTGTTGCAATCTCACCGATAAGATTTATAGGTGTGAGAAGAGCAACGGGCTGAGTAAAGCTCTTAAGATAATTTACAGGGCCGCATTTCATCTTATAGTAAGTTATAAGGAAAAATACAAGCACTGCCCAGCCGCCGACGATATTGATATCGGATGTGGGCGGATAAAGTCCGCACAGTGTTATAAGACTTGAGAATGCGGACAATGCAAGAATCGCAATAATAAAAGGCGGGAAGCCTTTGAAGTAAATGCCCATATTCTCCTCTACAAGTCCGTCAACCTTTTCGACAATCAGTTCTGCCAGATGCTGTCTTTTAAGGTCTATATGCTCGCTGAGTCCGTGAGTGAGAAACAGACAGAAGAACAGAATCGTTATCAGAACAAGTGCCGAATTGACCTGCGATTCGGTGATTATAAAATCCTGCAAGGGCATAGGGATTGAAAAATAAATTTTCGCACCCGTAATGTTGATTCCTTCCGACGCAGGATTCGTCAGCACCTTCAGTACAATTCCCGAAACAATGGGAATTATCATCATTGCAATGTAAAACGCATCCGTAATCTTAAATTTCAGACTCGTTTTTGACAAATCTTATCACCCCTTCTTCTTTATAAAAATTGCTCTGAGAGCAACAGCTATTCTCGGGAAAAGAAACGGAACAACAACTGCAATCGTGTGGAATACCGGCACGAGATAGCCGACTACCGCAACACCGAACAATGCAAGCATACGCAGAGTCTGTGACAGCTTCATCATATTCTTTGCCTGTTTTTCCTCTTTACCAAGTGCATTCTGTACTGTGATGCCCATTGCAAAGAAGTTTCCCGCCGCTGCAGCTGCGCCTAAAAGATTTCCGAGAAGTACAGTATAATCCCATTTTCCGATTATAAGAAAAACTGCCTGCATAAACACACTGAGCACCAGTGTAAACAATGCGACATAGGCAGATTCTTTCAAAACTGTGGAATCTATCTTCTTCATTAAAAACCGACCTTCAAAAAAATATATGCTATATTGTAACACAGTTTTTCTGATTTAGCAATCACTATTTATATATTTCATACAAATATTTCAATTATTTACAAAGAAGATTGTTTAAAAAATATTGCATTTTATTCTGAAATGCTTTACAATGGAAACGGACTATATTTTCCGGAGGAATTATAATGACTAACGAAACACCACGTACCTACGTCCCCTTCAAGGACTGGAAAGAAAAATCAAAACAGACAGAATATACACAGTCAACTCCCCTTCTCAATCCCGACGGCACACTCAATGCAAAGGGTTGGGCAAGACACAATGTGTTTGAATACAACAGAGATTACGTAAAAACAGGAATCATGAGCCGTAAGGAATGGGATTTCTATCAGGTTGCAGACGGAAATTACATGGTACAGCTCAGTTTTGCAAACATCACTCTCGGCGGTTATGTTGCAGCAAAGCTTATTGACCTTAAGGCAGGAAAAACTGTTGTTGACGCAACTCAGCTGTTCCTTTTCAGCAAGAACACACACGTACCCCCTGCAAAGGGTGATGTACCCAACCGTTTCAAAGAAAAAATCGGCAAGGCTGAATTTGATTTCGATACAAAAGAGACATCAAGAACACTCCGGTTCAGAATGCCTGTCAAGGACAAGATGGTTGAGTGTAAATTCAATATGGACATTATGCCCGGACTTGAAAATATCACAACCGTTCTTCCCTTTGACGGTGACAACACAAAGTATTTTATGACCACAAAGCAGAACTGTATGCCCTGTGAAGGCACTTTCACATACGGTGATGACAAATATGAATTCACAAAGGATACTGCATTCTGCGCTCTCGACTGGGGTCGTGTCAATACTCCCCACGAAATGGTATGGTACTGGGGCAACGGCTCACAGTACATCACCGATGAAAAAGGCGAAAAGCATCTCTTCGGCTTTGAAATCACATGGGCAATCGGCAACGAAAGCAACGCAACAGAAACCTGCCTCTTCTTTGACGGAAAGGCACACAAATTCGGCGCTGTTGATGTTGAAGTATTCCCCAAGCCTGATAAATTCATGCAGCCGTGGAAATTTATTTCCGAAGACGGCAGATTCAATCTTACAATGACTCCCACATTCGATCATCATTCAGATATGAATCTCGGTGTTGCAAGAATGCACACCCATCAGGTACACGGCATGTGGAACGGCGATGTCACACTGGATGACGGCACAAAGCTTGAAATCAAAGACATGTACGCATTCTGCGAATACGTAGAAAACAAATGGTAAAAAATTAAGGGGTGAATTTACTTCACCCCTTTTATTATTTTATTCGAGACCTGCAGCGATACGCAGTATTGTTCTTGCCTCTGAAGCGTGAATTTCACCGTCTGAATTCATATCAGCTCTCATGAATTCCTCAAGGCTGACAGTTGCAAGACCTGCTGCGACACGAAGTGCTATTCTTGCATCAGATGCAGTAACCTTTCCGTCACCGTTGACATCACCTCTGCGGAAGCCGTTGTCATCTCTGTCTCCGCCGGGATTTATATCCGAATCAGAATCCTTACCGTCAATAACCTTGACATCTGCAACAGAGCGGATAAATGTACCTGCCATATTTGTAACCTTAAGAGAAGGATATATATCAGGCTTTGAATACTCAAATGTCAGCACATACATTTTAAGTGCATCATCTTCATTTTCTTCATTGAAAAGGTATGAGAAATATACCTCACCGCCGATATCATTTACGAAAGTACCGTCAAAATCAGCAAGTATCTTT
The DNA here is from genome assembly GCA_017549665.1 of Clostridia bacterium. The sequence continues at coordinate 5,489 of JAFYUD010000134.1, forward strand.
GCATCAACAAGCTTAAGGGCAGATGTATCATAATACAGTGTGAAGTCACCGTTTGTCATACCCTGCATATCTCTTGCATAAATTACGTAATCATACAGCTTGTCATTGCGGATTTTTACAACAGGATTGATTCCCGGAGACATATTGATTCCGTCAACGGGACCTCTGTAATCTGCAAAAGAAATTACTGAAACAGAAAACAGCATTATAAAAACAAGACAAACTGAAATAATTTTTTTCATAACGGTCAACCCCTTTTTTATATAGTAGCAAATAATCACGACTTTGTCAAATGGTATTGAAATGAACATACAATATATGGTAAAATAAAAAGGATAATAAACGCCGGGAGTGATTTTCATGGATAAAATCCGTACACAAGGCATGTCACTTGTTGACGAATACGGAAGAGAAAGAATTTTCTACGGTATCAATGTCTGCGACAAGGGACATTATTCACCTGACGAAGATAAACGTGATTACTGCTATAAATGGAATGAAGATATGCTCGCTTCTTTCAGAAAGCAAGGTTACAATCTTATCAGACTCGGCATCACATGGGATGCTGTTGAGCCTGAAAGAGGCAAATATAACGAAGAGTATATCGATGCTGTAAAAGGCATGCTCGATATGTGTCACAAATACGGTATCTATGCATATATTGATATGCACCAGGACTTATATTCAGGCTGGGGTGACGGCCCCGGTGACGGTGCTCCTGCATGGGCATGCCACACAGACGGACACAAGTACAAGAATCCTAAATTCGTCTGGGCTGAAAGCTATTTTATCAGCAAGGCTACACACAGAGCATTTGATAATTTCTGGGAAAATAAATACAATGTACAGGACGATTACAGAAAAATGTGGGTACATGTGGCTGAAAAGCTTGACGGACATCCTGCACTTTTCGGCTACGACCTTATGAATGAGCCTTTCATGGGTACAGACGGCGGAAAAATATTCAGAAAGGTTATCGCATCTGTTATCTCAACATCACTTACAGACAAGCGCATAAGCAAGATTCAGCTTATAAAGGATGCTTTCACTAAAGGTGATATCATTCACGTGCTTGATCAGTATACAGGCGAAATTTTCCACAAGATTGTCAACAAGACTGCACCTCTTGTAAACAAGTTTGATATCGGCAGATATATGCCTTTCCTTGACAAGACTTCCGCAGCAGTCAGAAAGGTTTCAAAAGACCCCATCATCTTTATGGAAAACAGTTATTTTTCCAACATGGGTATAAAATGCGCAATCAGACCTATTGAAATCGACGGCAAAAAGGCAGAAAATCAGCTTTTCGCTCCTCATGCTTACGACCTTATGGTTGATACACCTGCATATAAGTATGCAAACAATTCCAGGGTAAAGTCAATCTTTGACCAGAGAAAAAAGGAGCAGCATGAAAGCCTTAAGATTCCTGTGCTTGTAGGCGAATGGGGCGGCTACTCAGAGGGTACTGAATGGTTACCTCATATTGAATTCCTTCTTGAGCTTTTTGACAGCAACAAGTGGAGCAACACATACTGGGCATATTTTGACGGACTTATCGGCTCACCCATGTGGGAAGTGCTCAACAAACCTTATCCCAGAGCTGTCACAGGTAAGATTGAAAGCTACAGATTTGACAGAGATGCAAACACATTCACGCTTTCCTACATTCAGGACAAGGATTATGATATGCCGACAGAAATCTTTGCACACAAAGAGATTGAAAGCATTGAGACCACAGGCAAATATGAAATCGAAGAAACCGAAGACGGTGCTTATATCGTAAAGCTTACCACTGAAAAAGGTGTAAACGATATCACAATCAGATTCAAGGGCGAAGGTTTCAGCTACACAGCAAACAAGAAATAAGATAACGGGAGGTATCTAACGCCGACTACTCATAAGGCAGTATTTGTTTCTCAAACAAAATTCCCTGTATTTTTGCCAAAAGCCTCACAAGGCGAAAGCCTTGCTGCATTTTTGGCTTCAATACAAGAAATTTTCAGTTTTTACGAAACTGCGAAGCACTTTAAAATATAAATTTTGGATACAAGAAAAGGCAAAACTCCCCGATAATGCTGACGCATATCGGGGAGTTTTAACGCATTATTGTGCCAAAAGTTCATATTTTAAAGAAATACTTCCTTATGGGTAGTCGGCGAA
>JAFYUD010000135.1 GCA_017549665.1 Clostridia bacterium
GCTGCTGCCGCTGCCGGTGCTGCTGCTTCAGCTGCTGCGGGTGCTGCTGCAGGAGCTGCAACAGGTGCTGCTACGGGAGCAACGGGAGCTGCAACTGCTACGGGTACATCTGTAACAGACTCGATAATTGCTTCTGTCTCTTCTACGTTTACTTCGTAATTTTTACCGTTTAATGTAACTATATATTTCATTTTTAGTTCTCCTTTATCAGTTTGATGGACTTGAACTCAAGTCTGTTAAGAGGAATTCCTGTTTTATCGCTGACGATAGCCATGATAATAGCTGCTGACTGATCATCAACATTTTCAAGAACAAGTTCTTCACGGATCAGTTTGATTGAACTGAATGCAAGACGGTTAAGGGGGATACCTGTCTGATGGCTTACAATTGCCATTACTGTTGCAGCTGTAGGCTCTGAAACATTTTCAAGTCTTACCCAGCCGGGAGCAACGGGAGGAACAACAGCTGTTGCAACGGGTGCTGCCACAGGTGCTGCTTCAGCCACAGGTGCTGCTGCGGGAGCTACGGGTGCTGCCTCTTCTTTATTCTCTGTCTTCTTGTTGACCGCATTGAATCCCTTTGAAATAGCAAGGATCAGAACTGCGATAACAGCAAGAACAACGAGAACGATCATAAATCCCACGCCTGAAGTCTTGAAAGTTTCAGCCCAACTCATCTGCATTTCAAGCAGTTTAGTTGTCATATCGCTCACCTCAGACTTCCTTGATTGAGAATGAGAATGTACGCTTTCTCAGATCATCACGCTTCTCGAAGAATGCTTCAGCCTGCTGGGGGAATGCGATGTATGAAAGAACATCTTCATCACATGTAGCTCTGCTGCCGAGATATGCTCTTGCTTCGGGAAGACCGTCTGCAAGTGTATCTGCGAAACGGCATGTAACAGGCTTTTCGTCACCGAGAACCTTTGTGATAAGCTCAGGCTTGATTTCGCCGGGAGCCTTACCGTATTCACCCTTGATGTAGCCCTGGATTTCCTTAGCGATATTCTTGTAGCGCTCGCCGTCAAGAACATTCTTTGTAGCCTGAACACCAACCATCTGGCTCAGAGGTGTAACAAGGGGAGGATAACCGAGGTCTGCTCTTACTCTGGGAGTTTCAGCAAGAACTTCATCAAGCTTATCAAGCTTGTTCATAGCTGTGAGCTGAGCAACAAGGTTTGAAAGCATACCGCCGGGAATCTGATAGTTAAGAGCGTCTGTATCTGTTGCCATAACAACAGGATTAAGAAGCTTTGAATCAAGACATTCCGCTCTGTAACCCTTGAAGTGCTTGTTTGCATCCATAAGGATCTTGTCATCAAGAGATACGTCGTAACCGTACTGACGGAGAACGTATGCCATTGTTTCTGTTGCAGGCTGGCTTGTACCGCCTGACATGCTGGAAAGTGCTGTATCGATAACATCTGCACCTGCTTCAATTGCCTTGAGGAGAGTCATGAAGCCGAGACCTGTTGTTGAATGTGTGTGAACAACAACGGGGATGCTGACCTCTGCCTTGATAGCCTTTACGAGGTCGTATGCTTCCTTGGGGCTCATAACGCCTGCCATATCCTTGATACAGATTGTCTGAACACCCATATTCTCAAGTTCCTTTGCCATTTTAGCAAACTTCTCAAGTGTGTGTACAGGGCTTGTTGTGTAACAGATTGTACCTGATGCGATTGCGCCTGCCTTAAGTGTTTCGTCAACTGCAGCCTGAATGTTTCTCAGGTCGTTGAGTGCGTCGAAAATTCTGATAACGTCAATACCGTTTTCAACGCTCTTTCTTACGAAAAGACGGACAACATCATCGGGATAATGCTTGTAGCCGAGAAGATTCTGACCTCTTAAGAGCATCTGGAGCTTTGTATCGGGACAAGCTGCCTTGATCTTTCTGAGTCTTTCCCAGGGATCTTCGCTAAGGTAACGAAGACATGAGTCGAATGTTGCGCCACCCCAGCACTCAAGTGAATAATAGCCTGCCTTATTGAGTTTTTCAAGAACGGGCTTGAAAGTTTCGAAAGGCATTCTGGTAGCTATCAGTGACTGCTGAGCATCACGCAGAATGGTTTCTGTAAACTGGACTTTCATATATTTACCTCCTGTTGGATTAAAAAACTTCTTCAATTAAACCCACTTTACATTATACCCAAATAAAAAGGAAATGCAAGGCAAAAAAACAATTTAAATGTAGAAAAAACGTACTCTCTTTTTAATATATATGTGCATTTTTACTTTTATAAAAAAAGACCGGTGTATCCGACACCGGTCTTGCTGATTATTTAAGCTTTTTTGTAGCAGAATGAACTGCCTTTCCTACCGCCGTACCCAGAAGAGCGCATACAATAAGTTCAATGGGAGCATTGATTCCCGCTGCGATTGCAATAACGGTATTGAGCACTGTATCGAGACCACCGAGAGCAGCTGCCTGCTCGGGTGTGAAGGTCATATTCATAAATAACAATGCAAGGAATCCCAGGAAAAGCACTGTATTCATAAGTGAGCCCGAAATACCTGCTACGAGGAGTGACCAGCTCTGCTTACCGTCACGCTTTGAGCAGAGCTTATAAACAAGACCGCAGATAACACCTGCAAGGACTCTCGGAACAAAGCACACAACAAAGGTTTTTGCGATACTTTCGCTTACGAGGATTGCGCCGAGGACGCTACCCGTAAAGCACTGGATAAAGCTGACAATTCCGAAAATTGCACCGAGGAATGCGCCTGTGACTGCGCCCTGAGTAACTGCACCGATGATAACGGGTATCATGATAAGTGTCAGTTCAAGAGGTCCGATTCTCAGAAAGCCGATAGGTGTGAATGCCATAACTGCAATAATCGCTGTAAGAACAGCTGTTATCGTCAGATTGACAACACGCTTGTGGTTTGAGTTTTTCCTTACTGTTGACATATTAAATTTTCCTCCTTGCTGCTGTTCCTGAGGGATACAGCGCAAATATATTTTCAATGTACTGTGTACAATGATTTCGGATTAAAGCTCTGCAATAACCTCAACTTCACACTTTACGCCTCTGGGAAGCTCTTTTGCTGCTACGCATGAACGTGCAGGCTTACCTGTGAAGTATTCACCGTATACACCGTTGAATGCTGCGAAGTCAGCCATATCTGCAAGGAAGCATGTTGTCTTCACTGCCTTTTCGATTGAAGTTCCTGCTGCTTCAAGAACAGCCTTGAGATTCTCGCATACCTGCTTTGTCTGCTCCTCGATGGTAACAGCTTCGATATTGCCTGTTGCGGGATTGATTGCGATCTGTCCTGATGTGAACACAAGATTACCTGTGATCATAGCCTGTGAATAAGGTCCGATTGCTCCGGGAGCATTTGTTGTTGCTACTATTTTCATTTATGACACTTCTTTCTTAAATTATAACTGTAAAGCCTTCTCTTGAAAGAGCCTGCTTGATCTGTTCAATATGATCAAAATCTCTTGTTTCAATTGAAAGGTTAAGATAACAGTCTGTGATATTCATATCAAGATCTGTACTTGAATAATTTACACTTACAACGTTTGCACCCTCTGATGCGATAAGTGCTGAAACTGTTGCAAGCTGACCGGGCTTATCTGAAAGTGCGATTGTGATGTTTGCAGTTCTGCCTCTCATCTTAAGACCACGCTCGATAACACGGCTGAGAATATTAACGTCAATATTACCGCCTGAAACGACGCAACAGACCTTCTTTCCTTCAATATCGGGAATCTTGTCATACATAACAGCTGCGTAAGGCACTGCGCCTGCACCCTCGGAAACAATCTTCTGCTGCTCCATAAGAGTAAGGATTGATGCTGCGACCTCGTCA
>JAFYUD010000136.1 GCA_017549665.1 Clostridia bacterium
GTAATCATTTGTACAGTTGGCCGCAATCTTCTCCCCTTTTCTGCCGTCCGTGTGATACAATGTATATGATGCACCTTCAGACATAAGCACCGCCGCAGCTGACTTATTTTCTGCATATCTGACAGATGCCACACTTTTTCCTGACAATACAACATCGGAAAGCCTGTCATCACGGACAATAACTGCTCCTGATTCGGCACCTGTGTAGAATATGCTTATCTGCTTATCTGAAGGTCCTGAAAATATTACTGATAGAATAATTATTACCACTGCAGCAACTGCAGCAAAAACGGCAATATATTTCTTTTTAAGCACAAAAACCTTTTCACCGCTCTGATTTTCAACTTCGCTCACAGGCTCACCTCTTTTGCAGTTATTTCTTTATTTAGATTACCACTATATTATAATAAAAGTCAAGGCACATGAAAAATTTTTTACAAAAGTTATATTAAATCATTTACAAATCAGAACTGATGATGTATAATAAAGGCAAATAAATTTTCAGTTCAGGAGGAAAACCACATGAAAAAGTTTTTAGCTGTACTTCTCAGTGTACTTATGCTTCTCTCTGTTGCTCCTGTTGCATTTGCTCAGACTGCTGACGCAGAGACAACAACAGTTGCTGAAGAAGCAGGTGATACATCTCTTTCAACAGCAGGTGATCTTTTCGGAGGCTTCTTCGTAAAGCTCGGTGAACTGCTTCAGATTGTCATCGACTTCCTTTCAAACCTTTTCAACGGAACAGGCGATACTAACATCGACTTTATGTAAAAAACTGAAGACGCACGGTTTCCCACCGTGCGTTTTTTACTATAAAAGATAAAGGTGAACCAATGAAAACTCTTTATATTTCAGATCTTGACGGAACACTGCTGAACGCAGAGGCCGAAATTTCAGACTATACTGCTGAAGCACTGAACAGCCTGATAGAAAAAGGCATGAATTTTTCAGTTGCAACAGCCCGTACAAATGCAACGGTTGTCAGAATGCTTGAAAATGTAAATCTCACAATTCCCGTTATTCTCATGAACGGAGTTGCAACCTACGACATAAAAAACAGAACGTATGTAAACATTGAATCAATCAGCACGAAGGGTAAGGAAATTCTTTTTGACACGGTGAGAAATTACATCGGCTCAGGCTTTGCGTACAGTATTGACAATGATGAATTATCCACATTCTACGAAAATACAGACTCCCCCAATGCCATTGAATTCATCCGTGAAAGAGAAGAAAAGTACGGAAAGAAATTCACAAAGGTTGAATCCTTCAACGACTGCATAGATAAAAACATAGTTTATTTTTCAATTGACGACAAAAAAGAAAAGCTTGAAAAGGCGTACGGTGTGCTTTGCTCCTGTCCCGAGCTGCACGTGGAGTTTTACAGGGACATTTACAACACAGACCACTGGTACATGGAGGTCTGCAGCTCAACTGCATCAAAGAAAAATGCACTGATAAAGCTCAAAGCATCATCCGGCTTTGACAGAGTCGTTTCCTTCGGTGATAATCTGAATGACCTGCCGATGTTTGAAGTAAGCGACGAGGCATACGCAGTTGAAAATGCCAAGGATGAAGTAAAGCAGAAAGCAACTGCAGTAATCGGTAGAAATACAGAAGACGGCGTGGTTAAATTCCTGTCAGATATCATATAACAAAAAAACATCGGCATCAAGCCGATGTTTTTTATTACAGTTCTGATTAACCTTCGTAATCGTCCTCGTTTTCCCAGTTATGCCATACATTCTGTACGTCATCGTTATCCTCGAACATTTCAAGCATTTTGCCCATGTTCTTGATATCATCGGGATTGTCGAGTCTTGTGTAAGTTGTGGGCAGATACTCAGCCTCAGCTGAAATTGCAACATAGCCTGCAGCTGCAAGAGCATCATTTACAGTGCCTACATCATTAGGCTCGGTTCTGACCTCAAATACCTCTTCCTCTTCAGTAACCATATCGATTGCGCCTGCTTCAAGAGCTGTCTCAAGAAGTGCGTCCTCATCAACGCCGTCCTTCTCGATTACGATATTACCCTGACGGTTGAACATGAACATAACTGAACCTGCCTGACCCATGTTTCCGCCGTACTTGTCGAAGTAATGACGCATTTCACCTGCTGTTCTGTTTCTGTTGTCTGTAAGAGTTTCAACAATAACAGCGATACCGCAGGGGCCGTAGCCTTCGTATACGCACTCCTCGTAGTTAGCTGAGTCACCGTCACCTGATGCCTTCTTGATAATTCTTTCGATATTGTCGTTGGGAACGTTTGCTGCCTTAGCCTTTGCAATAACGTCCTTAAGCTTTGAGTTACCTGCGGGATCGGGGCCGCCCTCACGGACAGCAACAGCTATCTCTCTGCCGATTTTTGTAAAGACCTTTGCTCTCTGATTATCGGTCTTTTCTTTTTTTCTTTTTATTGTACTCCATTTGGAGTGTCCTGACATACAAATCACCTTACATAAAAATTTCTAATATATTTTAGCACCAAAATAGATTTTCGTCAACACCGTTTTAAATATTTCAGCCTTTTTGGGACAAAATATTTGCAAATTAAGGAAAAAGGCAGTTGTTACGGATGAAAATTTTCAGAAAACGGCTGAAAAAATATTATCATATACTCCGGAAAGAATATAATAATGAGGATAAATTCATGCGTGAGAATTTTCATTTGCTTGAAAACAGCTATGAAAATGCATTTTCTCAGACGAAAAAATATAAATACATTCCCCATGTACTCAATTTCTGTAATCAGCTACTGAAAGACGGTACTATCCCCTCTGACAGACAGATTGCAAAGCTTATAAAGAATGCAGGAATGACAACGCAGGATATTTCAGCACTTCCTTTCTTTTTCTGTTTCACACTTATAAAAATCGCCGGTGAAAATGTTAGCACTGATAAAGATATATTCAGAAATGCTGTTACATCTCTGGGAAAAATTCAGAATACAGATTTTGAATATATACTGAAAGAAACATCAGAAGCTGAAAAAATTCTCATCAACGACCCTGCAGGAATTTACACTCACATGAGTGAAGCCACACGACAGAAATACAGGATTACAGTATGCAGACAGGCTGAAAAGGAAGGTAAAACTGAAAAAGAAATTGCATCCGAAGCACTTAAAAAAGCAGAAAAAGCAAACCGTCACATAGGCTTTTTTCTGGATTTCAGACATCCCGACAGATTCAAAGGGACAACCGTACTGAGACTTGAAGCATTCATTCCCCTTGTTATCAGCATTATTTCCGCTTTGATTTCAGGTGCATGGTACATTATTCCTCTTGTTTATCTGCCGTTAA
>JAFYUD010000137.1 GCA_017549665.1 Clostridia bacterium
ACACCGGCAGGCAGATCCAGCTTCATCATGGCGTCGACCGTACGAGGATTGGGATTGTGAATGTCGATCAGACGCTTGTGGGTGCGCATTTCGAACTGTTCACGGCTATCCTTGTACTTGTGTACAGCACGAAGGATTGTAACTACTTCCTTTTCTGTGGGAAGAGGTACGGGGCCTGAAACCTGAGCACCTGTACGCTTTGCGGTTTCGACGATTCTCTCAGCTGCTTTGTCAACGAGATTGTGGTCGTAACCTTTGAGTCTGATTCTGATTTTTTCCTTAACTGCCATTTTTAAGCCTCCTAAGCAATTTGGCGGGCATACTGCGATTTTTCCAGCAACGCACCCGTGTGTTTCACGATTTTCCATTTAAAAAACCGGAAAATTCATGTTTCCGGGTTGAGAAAAATCACCTTCCGACATAGCAATTCCATGGTTAAGGCACGGAAAAGCCCCTTTGTCGGGAAATTTCGCCCGGTTTTAAATCGGACATACTCCGTGAGAGTTTCCTGCATCTGAGTGCAGCCACATCCCACATCATCGCATGGTGTCTGCGAAAAAAGGGCATAATTATGCTCTATCCTTTTCCGCATGCTTAGATATTATACAATAAAGATGCAGAAATTGCAATAGTTTTTTCAAAAAAAATCCGTATTTTTCAAGCTTTTTTCACTTTCATACACATTGACAATACAGACGAATTTCAACGCTTCTGATTGTACACTATGCACATAAAATAACAACAGAGGCCGTATCACTACAGCCTCCGAATTATTAACCTATGTATGTACCGCACTGGTGGCAGAACACATCGTCTGCAGGAACATCGTTTCCGCAGTCAGGACACTTTCTTGCAGGTCCCTGAGCTTCATCGAGATCAATGTCTGTATCAATGTACTTTCCGAGACCGCTGAGGTCTGTTGCGTACTTTTCATCACCTGTGATATCATCAAGCATTGAATCTGTAGCTCTGAGAATATCTTCAGCTGTTGCATCCTCCGAATCAAAAGCGGATGCCGCAGAGGGAGAAATCATAACGGGTTCATCAGTATACTTTCTGATAAGGGGATCTGAGTATGAATGACTGAGCTGACCCATAAGTGCCGCTGTCTTGATTGCCGCAGCAGCTTCCTCACCTGTAAGTTCACCGTAACCGCCTGCTGCAGAATTCTTACCTGCAGAGCCGAGAAGCTCAGCAATTCTTTCAGGAGTCATAACCTCAACAGAAACAGGACCTGAAGGCTCACCGTCTGAATCAGTAATGGGCACATAATCATCATCTGATTTTCTTGAGCGCTGAACAAGAAGTGCAATTACAAGCGCAAGAAGAATCACAAACAATACTGCAGCTGCAACAAGAGCAATCTGCTGCCATGAGAAACCGTCATCCTTTTTGTTGTTATCATTCACAACAAGTCCGCCGATTGTGTAAGGCTCTGTGGGAGTCTGAACAATGATATTTGCAGAATCCTCTTCAAACAGGTCAGAAAGTGATGCCTCGAAAGAAAGCGAGGTTTCCTCTGCTGTTGTGGTCTCAGTTGTGGTGACTGCAGTTGTAGGCATGGTCACAGGCTGATACTGAGTAGTATATACAGTAGAAGGCTCAGTGGTATTATTCACATTGCCCTCACCTGAGTTATTGATAAGGCTTGTAGTTGTTTCACTGGTTGTTGTCTCCTGCGGAACTGTTGTTGTAACTGCAGGATCGGTAGGCTGTGTTGTGGGGAACAAACTGTGGATAAAATCCTGAACACCACTTAAATCACCCAGATCACCAAGTGAAGGAAGCGCACTTACAGACAGCTGCACACTGAATGCGCAACATACTGCAATTGCCACTATCAATATTTTTTTAAGATACTTATTCATGAACATTCTCCTTCTGCAGATTGTTCTGCATCTATACGTCAAAAGTTCTTAAAATCGTTTATCAGAAGCTTGTTGTGATTCCTGCCGCATAACGAAGAACGCTTCGTGCATCCTTTGCCGTAATGACTGAATCACCGTTTACATCTGCAGCATCTGCCGCTGCACCTGTAAGCTTTTCTATACCTGCTGCCGCTCTGAGAATTTTTCTTGCATCCGCAGCTGTGATTTTTCCGTCGGCTGTCACATCACCTGTTCTCAGCTTTGCCTGAGTCTCCTCATCGGGAGGTATAATTATAATTGTTGATCTTGTTTCCGTCACAGTGTGAGGTCTGCCTGTTGTTGATTCAGACACGCCCTGTGTTTCAGACGGAACAAAAATATAATCACCGTTTGTTGTTGCAGCTGACTCAGTAGGATACAGAGCCGAGCCGAGAAGAAACATTATTACATCCTTTGTGGACATTGTGCGGACTGATTCGGGAATCTCAACAGAATCACCGTATTCGGTATAAACCCAGTCTGCAAAAGTCCTGCCTGAGCTGAGGAAGCTTACCATATCAGTTACCGTCTGAATATCAAGCTTTACACCGAGGCCGTTAAGGAATCCGCTCAGGTCATCCTCCGAGCCGGCAGGTGAAGTCTGCTTTACCGTGGTAGTTTCGGTAGTGACATAATCATTGATATCAATGCCCAGAGATGTCCCCACAGAAACAAGGCTGCTGAGTATATCCTGCCCGTCAAGAGACAATGCAGAAACACTCATGGCACCGTATATGCATGCGCATATCAGCACAACTGCAGATATAATCATCGCTCCGGGATTAAATTTCTTCATACTTATTCATCTTCCCAGTATGTAATATTACTGTAATTTTCATTATTTGTATCATCATCAGAATCATCACCCTCAATGAAGCGTGCCAGAGAATCTGACTTGTCCACACCGGGGATGGTTGATTTATTTTTTACTGATGAATCGAATTCTGTTTTACGGGTCATAATTACAAGCACAACTACAACCACAAGAACAAGAATCACGATTGCTGCTATAAAAACTATCAGTGTGAGTGTACTGCCTGAGATACCCCAGGAGTCATCATCACCTGCGTTGTTTACAATAAGGACAGACGGAAGCTCTTCCTCGTCAGACTTTTCGTCTTCCCTGTCGTCATCACCTGTGTACTGCTCACCTGATGCCCCCTCAGAAGAAGGATAAGTTGTCATTGCAGCTGACTGTGTGGCAGGCACATAGTTTCCGCCGTCAACATTAGGTAATGCAGTTGTGGTCTCAGCCGCATTCTGGTTTCCGCCGAAGCCTTCCCATGAGCCGAGGTCATTCATAAATGAATCAAATCCGTCACCGAATTTATCCTTGAAGGAATCAAAATATCCTGCTAATGTATCACCGTCAATAAGGTCCTCAAGCCCTGAAGACGAAGAAGCAGTCGTAGTTTCAGCAGGCTTGGTTGTTGTGGTCGGGATGTTTACAACAAACTCGTCCTCACCATCTTCAACAATAAATATATCTTCTGCAAAGACAGTAACAGACCACGCAAGACTCAACAGCAATGCCAATATAAATGCTGATGCCCTTTTCATCACTTTTCTCTCACTCTTCCGAATTACTGTTTTTTGTATTACTCATTATTTAAAATAAAATTTCAGCAATTTATAGTATACAATATAAACTTTCTTTTTTAATTCCAAAAAGGAAATATCACAGTGATTTTTTTATTTTATAAAAGGCAAAAAGCAGGATGAATGGCACATCCTGCAAATTATGCTATTATTCGTCAGAAGAATCGATATTTTTCTTAAGCTCTTTTTCTTCTTTTTTACGGTCTTTATTGCTTTCAGGCTTTTCGTCGTCCTGCTCCTGATTATTCTTGATTGCAATAACAGCAATACCTGCAACCGCACCTACGGCAACAACAGAAGCGATAACATATATATACCACTTTGAGCTGCCCTCTGAATCCTTCTTTACTGAAGAGGGTGATGTTGTGGGAGATACTGTAACTACAGCTGTATGATTTGTTTTAAGCGCAGAGTTACCTACGGGTGTTACTGCCGCAACAATATCTGTACCGTTGATGCTGTAAGATGTTGCCCACATGCAGAAGTTTTCAATATCATACTCTTCGGTAAGGGGTCTGAAATTGAAAGTAGCAAGCATAAGGTTTCCGTTTTCATCAAGGTCTGCAGGTGTACAGCTGTCTGTAAACATTGCAGAGCAATTCACAAGACCGTTTTCAAGAGTTGACTTGCCGATTGCTGTGATAAGCTCGCTGCTTGTTCCTTCATCTGTAAAGTCAACATATTCATAAATTTCAGGCTCATAAGCAAGGCAGAAGTCTGCTGCTTCAAGAGCACCGGGATCCTCAACATAAATAGTAACTGAAACAATATCTTTCTCTGCATCGTAAGATGAATCAAAAACAAGTCCGTATGTCTTTGCCGAACCGATAACTGCAAAGCTGAGAATCATTACAAGCGTAAGAACAACAGAGATAATTCTTCTTTTCATTTCATTTCATACCTTTCGATTTTATTTTCTTAATATACCATATATAAGTTACATCAATTCACATAAAAAGTCAACAGCCAAATTAAACAAAGGGACGGTCGATATTGATTACCGTAAAACAGTTTTCGCATTCTTCTGCAACCACCTGAGCCACAAGAGAACGGATCTGACTGTCAGAAAGCTTTACGCTGTAAGGCACAACAACATCAAAAATCAGATTTGTATGAGTATTACCCGGTACCATTCTGAAGTCGTGGATGGTGATATCCTTATCGATATTTTTTACGGCATTTTCCGCTTTACCACGCATTACAGCAGTAGTCTCATTGTCTGTTTCAATGGGATCCATATGTATAACAGTAAGGCATCCCAATTCATCGGAAAGACAATGCTCGATATTGTCAATCATATCATGAAGCTCATAGATATTTTCTTTACCGCTGACCTCTGCATGAAGAGAGACTACTACTCTCCCGGGGCCGTAGTCATGGACAATAAGATCATGTATACCTACAACCTTATCATAAGAAAGAACGATTTCCTCAATCTTTTCAACAAGCTCCTTTTCGGGAGGGCCGCCGAGAAGAGGTCCGAGCGCTTCCTTTGCAGAATTGAAGCCTGCGTAAATAATAAACAATGAAACAAGAATACCGCACCAGCCGTCAACTCTTATATCTGTAAAGAATGAGATAATTGTTGAAACAAGAACAACAGTAGTTGCTATTGCATCACCGATACAGTCAACAGAGGTTGCCTTCATACCTGTTGAATTGATTTTTGTTCCGATTTTTCTGTTATAGAAGAACATATATCCCTTAACTGCAACAGAAACTGCAAGAATGACAATCGCAACAATGCTTCTGTCCACATCAGCAGGATTCATTATCTTATCAACTGAAGAACGGAAAAGCTCAACACCGACAATAACGATAATAACTGACACAGCAAGAGCAGAGATGTATTCAATTCTGCCGTGACCGAAAGGATGCTCGGGGTCAGGCTTTCTGCCTGCAAGACGGATACCTGCAAGAGTAATGGCTGATGAGCCTGCATCTGTAAGGTTATTGAACGCATCTGCAGTGATAGCAATTGAGCCGCTGAGCACACCTGCAAAATATTTGAAGCCGAAAAGTATTATATTAAGGAGGATTCCCAGACAGCAACACAGTGTACCGTAAGCACTGCGCATCTTGTCAGGACTCATATCCGCTGCATTTTTTATAAATAATTTACTCAGAAGTGTGACCACTGAACATCACCGTTTTTCTTTGCTTAATTTTCTTTCTGTTTCTTCATCAATGACCATTTTCCGTCCCTGAGCATAAATATCCCTGAACATGAACAGATTTCTTACAAAATCTTCGTTTTCAGGCTTATATGTATTGCCCTCACGCATAAGTGAATACTCATTTATAACGGACATTACAAGGTCACCGGTTGTATATCTTGAATTTTTAAAGAAGTTATCGGAAATTTCCTGAGGACTGACATATTCGGCTCTGCCTGCATTGAGTTTAAGCTCAAAGCATCTGTGAATAAGCCGTCTGCCTTTTCCGCTCAGTTCATTTACGGGTGAAAGATAACTTACATTTTTATTGAATTCGGTTATTTCATTGTAAAACATCTTCGGGGATTTTATAATCTCTTCCCACCGTGATTTATCAAAAAGACGGATAACCCGCTTTTCATTTTTACTCAGCTTTCTGCCGCAGCTGTCGGAAAGTGACTTTTCTGACGAAGCAAAGCCTTCTGACGAAGCAGTGATATACCCTCTCTGATAAAGGTCAAGCACGGTTACAGTGAAATAATCAGATTCATCGGGAATACCGTCAAGCACAGTATTGAGCAGCTGTGCAGGGCTTATGCATTCAAAGATTCTTCTCTGAAGCTTTTCCATGGGTTCATCAAGGATTTTTTTACTGCAGTATTTCTCTCTCGAATTACGGAGGACTTTCTTGTATTTAAGTGCAAAATACACACTCAGCGCAATAACAGCAGCGCCCATGACTGAAAATATAACAATTGCAGCAATCTGACCTCTGTTATCATCTTCAATCAGCACAAGTCCTGTCGGATCAAAAAGCTCATTTGGCATTGCAATGCCTGTTTTTATCGCACCTGCAGTATTTGAGGCAAAGAATGTCACTCTGCCGTCAGATTTTTCACCTGCGAGGGAGCCTGACTCAACAATTTCAAAATTTTCCGCATAGCATTCTGACGGAGTGCTGATTTTTACCGTAACATTACGGCAGACTATATTTTTTCCGTCATCTGCAGCACAGAAATAATAATATGCTCTGTCTTTATAGATTTTTACTGCGCCTGACTGTATGTAACGCAGTGAAAACACGTGTTTACCGGGCTGAGGAATATACCAGTTAACGCAATACATATCTTCAGAAGCCGTGTAAAAATATGTACCGTCCCTGAGCACATCACCTGCTTCCTCCATGCAGATATTTCCGTCAAGAGAAACAGACAGGTCACTTACACCTGCTATGTGCTCAAAATTATCTTCCGATATAACAATGTTTCTTGCAAAAGAATCCTTACAGTCTTCTCCTACATCAACAGTCCATTCTTCTGTTACAAGTGCGCTTCCGTCACTCCGGAGCTCAACGGAAACGTCAACCTTTTCAACAGCGTATGCAGATGCGCCATAAGCTGTTGACGGAATAAGACATAACATCATCAGCGACAGCATCAGAATACATAATATTCGTTTCAAATTGATCACCCTTTCAGTGATTCAAGAGTTGCATTAAGAAGTTTCTCTATAAGCACAGGGTTTCCTCTGCCCTTTGTTGCACCCATAACCTGACCCATCAGAGCCTTTGCGGCTGCAACCTTACCTTTTTTATAGTCCTCAACGGACTTGGGATTTCTTGACAAAGCCTGAGAAATCAGGTCATTGAGAATATTTTCGTCATTTATCTGACCGAGATCATTTTTTCTTACATATTCACAGGCATCAGTATCTTCCTCAAGAAGCACATTCACAACCTTCTTTGCCACAGAGCTGTTGATTTCACCGCTGCCCTGCATATCAGCAACCTGAGCAAGATGCATCGGGTCAATACCGATACTGCCCTTATCAGGGTCATAAACCTTCAGAATCTCAGAAATAAGAAGATTTACAAGAAGCTTGGGATATTCAGTCTCAGCAACGGCACTTTCAAAGTAATCCGCAACAGCCATTTCACCTGTTATAAGCTCTGCATCATATGCTGTAAGTGAGTACTTTTCAACATACATTTTCTTTCTTACGTCAGGAAGCATAGGGATTGTCGAACCAAGCTCACTGACCTTTTCCTCACTCATAATAACAGGCACAAGGTCAGGCTCAGGGAAATAACGGTAGTCATTGGCATTCTCTTTTTTACGCATTGAAAATGTCTTTCCGCTTGACTGGTCATATCTTCTTGTTTCCTGAATAATAACTCCGCCGTTTTCGATTTCTTCGACCTGTCTTTTATATTCATACTCAATAGCCTTCTGGATATATGTGAAGGAATTGAGATTCTTCATTTCTGTTCTTGTACCGAATTCTGTCTGACCTTTCTTTCTGACGGAAAGATTTATGTCACAACGCATTGAGCCTTCCTGCATTTTGCAGTCAGACACACCTGCATACATTATTATTGAACGCAGCTTTTTGCAGTATGCAACAGCTTCTTCGGCACTTCTGATATCAGGCTCGGAAACGATTTCAATAAGAGGCACACCGCAACGGTTGCAGTCAATCATTGTTCCGTGAACATCATCATGAATAAGCTTTCCTGCATCCTCTTCAATGTGAATTCTTGTGATTCCGATACGCTTTGTGCCGTTGCCGCTTTCGATTTCAAGCCATCCGTGCTGACACAAGGGCAGATCAAACTGAGAAATCTGATAAGCCTTGGGGAGGTCGGGATAGAAGTAATTCTTTCTGTCCTGCTTTGAATAGGGAGCAATTGAGCAGTTTGTGGCAATTCCTGCCTTTACAGCATATTCAACCACCTGCTTGTTAAGAACGGGCAGTGTGCCGGGCATACCCATGCAAACGGGACAGCACTGTGTATTCGGCTCAGCACCGAATGTTGTAGGGCAGCCGCAGAATATCTTTGTCTTCGTCGCAAGCTCGCAATGGACCTCGAGACCGATGACCATTTCGTAATCCTTTATCATATTCAAAGTCCTGTTACCCCCTTATCTGTTTTCAAAAGCATAGCCTGCTCTGAGAATTGTGTTTTCAGAGAAAGCCTTGCCTATAAGCTGAAGACCGACGGGAAGTCCGTCCTTGTCCGTGCCGCAGGGCATTGACAATGCAGGCAGACCTGCAATGTTGACGGGAACAGTATAAATATCACCTACATACATTTCAACGGGGTCGGAGACCTTTTCACCGAGTCTGTATGCCACAGTGGGCGCAACAGGAGAAATAATAAAATCATTATTATCAAAAATTCTGTTGAATTCATTGATAACAAGTGTTCTCACCTGAAGAGCCTTTTTATAATAAGCATCGTAATAGCCTGATGACAGCGCAAAGGAGCCGAGCATGATGCGGCGCTTGACTTCCCTGCCGAAGCCCTGACTTCTTGTGTTTTTATAAAGAGTATCGATATCCTCATAATCATCAGCACGGAAGCCGTAGCGGACACCGTCAAATCGTGCAAGGTTTGATGATGCTTCAGAAGATGAAATTACATAGTAAGCAGGAAGAGCATACTCCATAAAGGGAACAGAAACTTCAGTTATCTCCACACCCATGCTTTCAAATATCCTTGCTGCATTTATAACAGCTTCTTTTACTTCACTGCTGATTCCTTCACCGAAATATTCCACGGGAAGTGCTGCTTTCATGCCTTTTACGCCGTTTTTTATATCAGCCGTAAAATCACCGTAAGCTCTGTTGACAGATGTTGAATCAAGCTTGTCATGTCCGGCCAGAGCATTCATGACAATAGCTGCATCCTCAACAGTTTTTGTAAGAGGGCCTATCTGATCAAGTGAAGATGCAAAAGCAACGAGACCGTTTCTTGAAACAGTACCGTAAGTAGGCTTGAGACCGACAACACCGCAGAAGGCTGCAGGCTGACGGATTGAGCCGCCTGTATCCGAGCCGAGTGCAAATGCAGCTTCTTCTGCCGCAACAGCAGCAGCCGAGCCACCTGAAGAGCCGCCGGGCACACGTGATGTATCAACGGGATTCTTAGTAACCTTAAATGCGGAATTTTCCGTGGTTGATCCCATGGCAAACTCGTCCATATTGGTTTTACCCAGCATAACCGCATTCTCATCATTCATCTTCTTTGATACAAAAGCGTCATAAGGAGGATTGAAATTTTCAAGCATCCTTGATGCGCATGAAGTCACAATCCCCTTTGTGCAGATATTATCCTTCATACCGTAAGGAATACCTGTAAGGGCAGTTGCATTACCGTCTGCAATAATTCTGTCTGCATTTTCAGCCTGCTTTATTGCATTTTCCTTTGTGACACGGATATATGCGCCGATTTCATCATCAGCGCTTTCAATTCTGTCAAGATATGCTTTTGTCACATCAACAGAAGAAATTTCTTTATTACGGAGCTTTTCTGAAAGCTCTTTTACCGTCAGTTTTGTAATACTCATGCTGATTTCCTCCTTACTCCAGCGTTCTGGGTACAGTCATGTAACCCTCTGCTTCGGTAGGTGCATTTTTCAGCAATTCATCACGGTCAGACCTGTTTGTAACAACATCTTCCCTTAAAACATTGCTCATGGGAACAATATGCGCAGTGATATCAACGTCAGTTGTATCAACCTCTTCAAGCTTGCGTGCAAAATCCACAATAGCTTCAAGCTCTGCTCTGACAGACTGCTTTTCGTCATCATCAAGACTGAGCTTTGCAAGCTGAGCAACAGCCTCAACATCTATTTCTGTATTCATTATATCTCTTTCCTCTGCAATAACGCTAAAACAACGCTCTCATCCAACGGAATGAGAGCGTGAGATAAGCGTTTATACGCTCAATATTTATATTTAACCTTATAAAATATTATATTCATTTTTTCATACATTGTCAAGTTTTTCCGAGCAAATCAGAATTTGCCGAAAAAACCAACGGCAGACTTATAGGGCGATGACCCATCGCCCGTCAGAATCAAATTTTAATCACCATAAATTCAGACGGAAATAATATTGAATACTACAATGCTTACTCATTGTGTTTTTCTGACAAAAAAACCGGACACCCCTCAACGCCCTTCAGAGTAATTGATTGCAGATTCCGGATTAAAAAGGCTCCCTCTCAGAGGGAGCTGTCTGCGAAGCAGACTGAGGGAGTGTATCCAATAAGCTGATTGTATAAAAACTCCCTCCGACACCTTCGGTGCCACCTCCCTCGGGGAGGGAGGCTTTTGTTTTTATTAACTAATGGTGTGCCTGTATGGGTGTTTAATAAACGCCCCCTACAATGTTACATTTAATTTACAGCTTCAATTCGGTCTGATATATTACAATTTACATCAAAAATCCGCACCTTTTCAGATGCGGAAATCAATAATTTATTGAATATCAATATAAAGAGCTTCAACACTGGGTATTGTCAGACTACTGCCAAGAACAGTTTCATATGTATAAGTTCCTTCACATATTCCGTAGAACTTTACAATATCATCCTCCAAAATTCTTGGTGCACCTTCAGGCAGCTCATATGTAACATAAACTGTATCATCCCAGTAGCCATATTCATCCTTGGTAACATCAATACGATATGTTACATTATTTGAATAGCTGCTTTCCATTACCTGAACAACTTCACCTGTAAAAACAACATTTTTGCCGACATAATTATCGGGCATTCTTGCTATATCTTTATAAGGAATACTTTCACAGGACGCTGTATACTCAGCCTCTGATAAAGTACTTGCTTCTGTCGTAGTCACTGTTATCTTTTCAGTTGTAGTCTCATCAACTTTTTCTGTTGTAGTTACCACAGCCCCTGAATTTACTGATGAATCAGAAGAATCATCACTGCCGCTTGCAGCACTTATAAAAACAATAACAACCACAGCAATAATTACCCAGAACCACCACTTCTTTGTAATTGGCTTCTTTTTCTGCACAGGAGCAACATTCGCAGCTGTGTTTGCACCGCATTCAGGGCAGAACTGTGTTCCGTCCGGGATTTGTTTTTTACAATTTGGACATAACATAAATATACCTCCATGAATTTGTTAATAATATCTTACTGCATTTTGCAGTAAATGTCAATACTGCATTTTGCAGTGAAATATACTAATCACGGTGATAGCTTATGTACAGAAACATTCGTGAATTAAGAGAAGACAATGATATTACACAGAAAACGATTTCGGCTTATCTCAACTGCTCTCAGCAAGTATACAGCAACTATGAATTGGGACAGAGAGATATACCTACTGATGTGCTGATTAAATTGTCCGAATTTTACAAGGTATCAACAGACTATCTTTTAGGACTCACAGATAAAAAAGAGCGTAACATATAGAAACAGGACACCTGAGGTGTCCTGTTTCTACTTTATTATTCTTCCATTTTCTTGTTGGCGCTTTTCATTGTTTTTCCGAGGAATATTGCACTGAGTGTAAATGCAAACAATTCAGCAATGGGGAATGCAAACCATACCGCACCGAGATTGCCTGTTTTTGAAAGAAGCCATGCTGCAGGCAGAAGTACAACAAGCTGTCTGCAGACAGATGTTATAAGGCTGTGTACAGGATTACCGATTGCCTGACATACGGAACCTGCAATGATACAGAAGCCTGCAAGAATGAAGTGAAGTGCAATTATTCTCAGGGCGGGAACGCCGATTTCAAGCATATATTCAGATGCGTTGAAGAAGGACAGAAGCACGTGAGGAACAGCCTCAAACACCGAAAGTCCCGTAAGCATTATACATACAGCCGAAATAATCGTGAGCCTGACAGTCTTTCTGACTCTGTCGGGCTTTTTTGCGCCGAAATTGTAAGCAATAATGGGCACCATTCCGTTATTAAGACCGAAAATGGGCATAAATACGAAGCTCTGCAGCTTGAAATACGCACCGAAAACGGCAGTTGCAGTTTCGGTAAAGCCGATAAGAATTTTGTTGAGACCGAAGGTCATAATTGAGCCGATTGACTGCATAACGATTGACGGCAGACCGACCTTGTAAATCTCCTTCGCAGTTTCAGTGTGCCAGCGTATCTGCTTAAGGCTGATATGCACTTCCTTATTGCACTTTATGTTAATGATAACAGCAACAATTGCAGCAATAATCTGACCTGTTACGGTTGCGATTGCCGCACCCTTTACGCCAAGCGCAGGGAATCCCAGAAGACCGAAAATAAGAATCGGGTCAAGGATTATATTTATAATCGCACCTATAAGCTGAGTGCACATGGCAAGTCCTGTTTTACCTGTTGACTGAAGAAGTCTTTCAAAGCAGAACTGGAAAAAGATACCGAATGAAAATCCGAGACAGATTGATGTATAATCAGCACCGTAATTTACGATTTCGGCAATGTCTGTCTGCACAAGAAAAAATGGCTTTGAAAGGAAAATTCCGATAAGCGCAAACACGATTGAATTGCACAGTGACAGAAAAATTGCCACATTTGCTGACCTGTCAACCTCATCCTGCTTCTTTGCGCCGAGCGCTCTTGAAAGCAGTGCATTCATACCTACTGCTGTACCTGCACCGAATGCAATCATCAGATTCTGCAGCGGAAATGCAAGAGAAACCGCATTGAGTGCATTTTCACTGATTCTTGCTACAAACACACTGTCAACAATATTATAAAATGCCTGTACAAGCATTGAAATCATCATAGGTACTGCCATTGATGTAAGAAGTCTGCCTACCGACACCACACCCATTTTATTTTCTGTAAGTTTATTTTTAACTTTTTCGCTCATTTTACTGTCCTTTTCATTTATTCGCAAAAATATATCGGACAAATTAATGCCCGATATATACATTTTTATATCAGTCGTACATTCCCTGTGCTATCATTTCACCGATAGCCTTTACAACATTTTCTTTATCTTCTTTATATGTTACGCCATACCATTTGTCTTCAGCTGAAAGCACCCTTACCTTCTTTATTCCCTTCTCCATAAGCTGCGAAACAACTGTGGGAAGATAATATTCGGACTTGGGCACGTTTATCTTTTCGCCGAGGAATTCAATAAATCCGTTTTCGATATGTTCAAAGAAATCAGGCTTGAAGCCCCAGAGATTCATTGAAACAAGTGTTTCAGGAGAAAGCTCCGTCCATGTTTCACCGTTATCCTCAGTATATTTACAGTCCATAATCTTTGTACGCTCTGTGATATTGTCAAGATAACCGTCATTCACAACGCAGACTCCTCTTGAAACAGTACCGTTTTCAGTAAGAGTATTCTTAAGACGGAAGCCAACCATGCAATAATCGTCAGTTTCCTTTGTAAGCTCCTCGTAAATCTTTTCAAATGCACTTCTGCCGTAGTAGTCGTCAGCATTGACAACTGCAAAAGGCTCATTGACGGCATTTTTACAGCAGAGAATCGCATGGGCAGTACCCCAGGGCTTCTCTCTTCCCTCGGGACATACAAATCCGCCGGGGAGGTCGTCAATTTCCTGATAAACGTAATCAACCTTAATAGTTTTCTCTATACGGTTGCCGACGATAGAAATAAAATCCTCGGCAATAGCTTTCTTTATAACAAAAACGATTTTTGTAAAGCCTGCTTTTTTTGCATCATAAGCAGAAAAATCAAGAAGCACTCTGCCGTCTCCGGTAATAGGCTCCATCTGTTTGAGACCGCCGAAACGGCTTCCCATACCTGCCGCCATAACTACAAGTGTTACATCTTTAGCCATTACATAACCTTCTTCATAAATAGTTTCAGATATTATACCATATTATTATAATTTATTCAACCACATAACAAAAAAAGTCTGATACCCGAAGATATCAGACCATATTTTGTTTTATTTTACTGAACCGATGAGTACTGAGAAATCGTTAATCATCATAGCAGCTGTAAGATTACCTGTAGCAACAAGCTCAAGGCTCTTGTTTGAGGGCTCGAGAAGTGCCATGTAATCATTTGAAGGAATGATGTAACCGATCTGGTCGTTCATGATGCCGAATACAACAATATTCTTGTCACCAACCATGTCAGCGATTGAACCGAATTCCCATTCTGTACCGTTCCATGCCTTGTCAGCAGAAAGGAATCCGCCGTAAACAAGCTCAGCAGCAATTTCACCGGGAACGATAACTATAACGTCTTCAGTACCAAGCTCCATGTAGCCGATTTCGGAAACAACCTGATACTTGTCGCCGTTAAGAACAACTCTGTTTGTGATAAGACCCATCTTACCTGCGAAAACAAGAATCTGGTTTGAGATTGTGTAGAATGTCTCTGCGTGTCTGATGTTAAGAACGGGAGCAACTACTCTTTCATTGTCGATAGAATTGAATCTTTCTGCAAGAGCCTCACCGAAAGCTGTAAGAGACTCAACTGTTGTTGAATCTTCGGGAAGTTCAAGAGTATCCTTATCCTGACCTGTACCAAGCTCTGCACCGAGAACCATGATAAAGTCCGCATTGTAATTTGCATTGATGTACTGCTCCATGTAGTAGGGGTAGTCACCTGTAACCTCTGTGGGGCCTGCACCTGCGCCTACGCAGTGGATAGCACTTGTTGTGAACCAGATTTCTCTGCCGCCGTTTTCGGGAACGAAACGGAAACGATCAAACTCAGCGTCAAGCACCTGAGGATCACGCTTATCTGTTACGAATTCTGAGAAGTCTGCACTGCCCTGATAAAGAGTACCTGCTGTCATTGAAGCAACAGCCTTTGTGAGTGTTTCTTCAATCTTAGCATAAAGGTTAGCCATGTATTCGTCATTGATGCCATTTACGGGCTTTGCCTTACCTGCATTACCGAGAGCCTTGAGAATGCTGCCGTTCATACCGAGAGTATCCACAGCACTGTGCTGATGAAGAACTGAAACGTTAAGGCTTACGATATCATTAGCTGCACAGAAATCAGCAAGAGAAGCACGGATATCTCTTACAACTGAGCTTGAAACACCGTATGCATCGATAACTACGAATGCAACGTTGCCTCTGCCTGAGTTATCACTCATAACAACAGTTCTTACAAGAAGATCGTCGTAAATTTCAGAAACTGTCTTGTCTTCAATTGAAAGTGAACCGCCAACAAAGTGCTTGCCGTCCATTTCATTACCTGTAAGGATTGATGCATTTGCATAACCCATTGACCAGTATGCACCGTCAGCAGGAGCATCGAGGAATTCCTCTGTACCGGTCATAACGCCCTCTGATACATAAGCATCCTTTGTAACCCATGAGGGAGGATTGGGAATCATATTGTTGATTGCACCGACAACCTTGTCGATAACAACGTCAAGTACGTTGTAAAGAGCCTTGTTGAATCCGCTTACTTCTTCGTTAACGGAAACTGAAGGATCATAAGCCGCATAAGCTGCGGGAGCCATTACTGTGCCGAGAAGCATAATGCTAAGAACAACAGCAAGAACTTTTTTAAATGTTTTAGTCATTTAAATCACCTTTCCGTAAATTGGTAAATCTATTATATATTTTTTTTACGATGATGTCAACATGAATTATCGGAGACCTGCCGCAGTTCTGAGCACAAGTCTTGCGTCTGCAGCAGTTATCTTTGTGTCACCGTTCACATCAGCCGCAGAAAACTGTGCAACTGTGAAAAGCTCAAGTCCTGCAGAGCATCTGAGCACAAGTCTTGCATCTGCCGCAGTGACTTTTCCGTCAAAGTTCACATCACCGACGTTTGTATCAGTCTTCATTACTGAAAGGCTGTCCATCTTTATAATCTTGTTTGTATCGGGGTTTATTGTGTATGTTGTAAGGTAAAGGATATCACCGATTATCTCAACACC
>JAFYUD010000138.1 GCA_017549665.1 Clostridia bacterium
CAGTAAGTGATTCAAGCTGAATATCAAGCTCCATTGCTTCACGTCGTGTAAGCTTATATTCTTCAAAGAGCTTTGTTTCAGTTTCCTCCTGCTCTCTGAGAAGTGCATTTTTCTTCTCTTCCAAACGAACAAGCTCAGCTGACAGCTTTTCTTTTTCCTCTGTCTTTGAACGCTCTTCAACACGAAGCTCATTTGACTGTTTTTCGCAGAATTCACGTTTTACGGTAAGAGACGCAATCTGTGCCTTTGCCTGCTCAATGGTTTTTCTCAGCTCTTCGGATTTACCGTTAAGCTCATCAATACGAGTCTGAAGCTTTTCATTCTTTTCAAGAGACTCTCTGATTTCAAGGTCGAGCTTGCCGATTCGGTCAGACTGACCGTTCTTTCTCTCTTCAAGGTCTGCAATATGAGCATTGTGATTCTCAATATCACGCATAAATGCAACTATCTGAAGATTTACCTCGGCAATTTCACCGGAAATCTTTTCTCTCTCGTCTGAAAGTAACTGTCTGTCACCTGTCAGCTCCTCAGCCTTACCTCTGTAAAGCTCCATTTCCTTTTCAACTGCCTGACGGTCATTTTCAGCCGATACAATAACATCTTTAAGCTGTCTGACACGCTCTGCTGCTGTAAGTGTTTCATCAGACAATGCCTTAAGTGCATTTTCGGCAATTGAAAGCTTGCTTTCAACAAGACTCAATGCACTTTCAGCCTTGATTTTATCCTCCTGCTCTCTGAGAAGGTCACCCTTTACTCCTTCGAGAGCCGCATTGTCTGCGTTATAATCTTCTTTATATTTCTTGAACTGACCTTCAAGCTCTTCGAGAGCCTTTGTATCAGCGTCAATTTCACCGTTTAATCTTTCAATTTCGTTTGCTCTTGAAAGGAAGCCTGAATGCTGAATTTTTGAGCCGCCTGTCATAGAGCCGCCCGCATTTACAACCTGTCCGTCAAGAGTGACAATCTTGAATCGGTAATGATACTTCTTACCGATTGCAGTTGCAGCATCAATATCTTCTGCAACAACCGTCTTACCGAGCTGAGATTCAATAATCTCACGGTATTTATCATCACAATCAACGAGATTTGATGCAACGTCAATATAGCCCTCGCAATCGTCAAGATTGTCCTCGTTTATATCTCTTCCCTTCATAGTGTTCATTGGGAAGAATGTTGCTCTGCCAAGATTATTGTTCTTCAGGTAATACATAGCCTTCTTTGCATTTTCCTGAGTTTCTGTGACAATATGCTGAATAGCAGCACCAAGTGCTGTTTCAATAGCAAGTGAATACTTATCAGGAACACTGATAAGCTGTGAAAGAGGTCCGTGGATACCCTTGAGCTGTCCCTGGGAAGCTGCCTTCATAACTGAACGCACACTTCCCTGATAACCCTCCATGTTCTTTTCCATATCGGAAAGCATACGGACTCTGCTCTTTTTCTGTTCAAGATCAAGTACAGCCTTATCAGTAGTAAATCTGTGCTGCTCCATCTTCTGAGCCTTTGACTTGACTCTTATCATGTAGCCTGAAACAGAATTTGTGAAGGCAGAGATTTTATCCCTGTGTACTTCAACAACTGATTCACACTGAATCTTTTCTTTTTTAAGATTCTCAATTTCAGCTTCCTTTGCCTTTATCTCACCGTCAACCGATGAGCGTCTTGACTCGATTTCTTCAAGTGAAGAGGAAGCAGATGAATAACGAATATTCACATCACTGAGCTTCTTTGTAAGAGATGCGAGCATATCTGAAATCTTTACATATTCATCAGCAACGTCAATGTCTCTTGCACGCAGTGAATCGAGCTGACCTGAAAGTGCAGCGATTGCAGAATTCTTTTCATCTATATATTTCTTCAGTTCATCGATTGCGAGCTTTGTGCTTTCAATCTGCTCATCAATCTGAGCTGAAGACATATTTTCCTGATTTTTTTCTCTCTCAATACGCTCAATCGTAGCCTTATTGTGCTCAATTGAGTTTCTGTTGACGGCAATAAGCGATTCAACTGAAGCAGTTTCTTCTTCTGCATCGTGAACACTGCGTCTTATTTCGTCAATCTGAACATTTATATTTCTTATATTTTCAGCAGCCTCTTCAGATGCAGTGATAATTGCTTCAAGATCCTTTTCAATCTGTGAATAATGCATCTGAGCGACTGTGTATTTGTTGTTCTGCTCACGGATAAGACCTGCTGATTTATCAAGGATATCAAGCCACAGACCGATTTCAAGATTCTTTCTTTCTGCGGCAAGTGCAAGGAATTTCTGAGCCTTTTCGCTCTGCTTTTCAAGAGGTCCTACACGCTCTTCAAGGCCCGTGAGAATATCACGAAGCCTCAAAAGGTTTTCTTCAGCCTGAGAAAGACGCTTGAGAGCATCTGCACGGCGGTATCTGTAGTGTGAAATACCTGCCGCTTCTTCAAACATCTCACGTCTGTCTTCACTCTTTGCGGAAACCATATCCTCAATTCTGCCCTGCGAGACCATTGAATAACCGTCTCTGCCAAGGCCTGTATCCATAAACAACTCATGAATATCCTTGAGTCTGACAGTTTCCCCGTTTATCTTATATTCACTTTCGCCCGAACGATAATAACGACGGGTGACAGCAACCTCGTCACTGTCTTTTGAAAGGCGTCTGTCGCTGTTATCAAGACGGAGAGTAACCTCGGCAAAGCCCTGTGCTCTTCTTGTCCTTGTACCGCTGAAAACAACGTCTTCCATTTTTGAACCACGCAGTGATTTTGTAGACTGTTCACCGAGTACCCATTTGACAGCATCAGCAATATTACTTTTACCTGAGCCGTTAGGGCCTACAACAGCAGTCATGCCTTTTCCGAATTCGAGCTTTGTCTTATCGGGAAAGGATTTGAATCCCTGCATTTCAAGTGATTTTAAATACATATTATTCCTCGCAAATCAGTCGGACTTCATATACAGAAAGTCCCTCATCGCCTCTTATACGGGCATTTACACCCATAGCACGAAGCTTTTCCAAATTTGTTTTCTTCTGTCCCGTCATTTTTGAAATTTCAGACGGACAGACATATATACAAACGTTGCCGTTTATATTTTCCTTTTTAATTATATCAATAACATTATTCAGATAAATTCTGCTTTCGCACAATTCTCTGAATGCAGGATGATATGCACCTGCAAGATATCCGTCCTCTACATTGCCTCCTGAGTGAAGCCCCAGACGGATTACCTTTATATTATTATCATTGAACATACAAAGCAGCTGTGAACACAGCTCAACAGCCTCATCAAGTGTCTGAGCGCTGTAAACTCCCGATTTACAGAGACCTGCAAGCTTTGTATTTTCAAGAATCACAGTCGGATAAATTCTTACTGTATCGGGTTTTATTGCGATGATTTTTTCAGCAGTTTCAATAGCTGTTTCGTTATCATCACCGTAAAGTCCGGTCATCATCTGAAGACCTAACTCAAAACCGTACGACTTTATAAGTGCAGATGCATTCACAACATCTTCAGCTGTATGCCCTCTTTCATTCATCATAAGAACTCTGTCTGACATACTCTGCGCACCAAGCTCAATTGCCGTAACACCGTATTTCTTCAGCTGTGTAAGCACTTGAGCATCAATTGCGTCCGGTCTTGTTGAACATCTTATTCCACGGAAATACCCGTCTTTGACATAAGCATACGCACACTCAAGAAGATAAAGCATATAATCACGGTCAATTGCCGTAAAGCTTCCGCCGAAAAACGCAATCTCACTGTTTTCCCTGTCATAGTCAGACTTTATTGCAACCGAAACTGCATTATCAATATCTTCTTTTGTAAGACGTGAAGAAGAGCCTGAAATCGTCCTCTGATTACAGAAGCTGCAGGTATGGGGACAGCCCTCATGAGGCACAAACAAGCCCACATTTATATGCTTCATAACTTTACGCCCATAAGACGGAGCGCCTCTTTTGCTGCCATCTGCTCAGCCTGCTTCTTGCTTCTGCCCTCGCCGGTACCGATAACATTACTGTTAAGCTTGACTTCAACAATAAATGTCTTGTTGTGGTCAGGGCCTGACTCGCCTGCCATGAAATATTCAAGTATCTCACCGTGATTTTTCTGCACAATTTCCTGCAGTGCAGTTTTATAATCGCTGATGACATTTTCTTCAATATCAGCATTTGCAATAAAGTCAAGAACAAAAGATTTTGCAGCTTCAAATCCTGCATCGATGTAGATTGCCGCAATAACAGACTCAAACGCATCAGCAAGAATAGAAGGTCTCTCTCTGCCGCCGGTGTTTATTTCACCCTTACCGAGATAGATAAAATCACCTAAATTGATTGACTTTGCAAACTTGTGCAATGATTTCTCACACACCATTGCCGCTCTGCGTTTTGTCAGCTGTCCTTCAGGAAGCTCAGGATGATTTTCAAACAGAAATTCTGCAGTTATCATGCCGAGCACGGAATCACCGAGAAACTCAAGTCTTTCGTTATATTCAACCTTACCGTTCATCTCATTTGCATAAGATGAATGAGTCAGAGCAGTTTTAAGAAGTTTTTTATTCTTGAACTGATGACCGATTATCTCTTCAAAAACTTTCAATTTATCAACTCATTCAATAGTTATAGCTGAGAGAATATCAAGGCTTCTTTTTGCAAGAGCTGCATATCTCTCCTTTTTATCTCTGATTTTCTCCTCAAGAGGAGGAAGAAGACCGAATGAAGCACCCATAGGCTGGAAATTACTTACATATGTATCACTTATATATCGGCTAAGTGCGCCGATCATGTTTTCGGGAGGAAGAACAACAGTCTCCTCACCGAGAATACGCTTTGCGGCATTGATACCTGCCATAATTCCTGCCGCCGCAGATTCCATATAACCCTCAACGCCCGTAATCTGACCTGCAAAGAAAATCTCAGGATGCTCACGCATTGAGAAGTCTCCGTTAAGAAGTCTGGGTGAATCAAGGAATGTATTTCTGTGCATTACGCCGTATCTTACGAATTCAGCCTCGTGAAGTGCGGGAATCATAGAGAATACACGCTTCTGTTCAGGGAATTTGAGATTTGTCTGGAATCCCACGAGGTTGTACATTGTACCCTCTTTGTTTTCCTTTCTCAGCTGAAGCACTGCCCAGGGACGGTGACCCGTCCTGGGGTCTCTGAGACCGACGGGCTTGAGAGGACCGAAGCGGATTGTATCAGCACCTCGTTTTGCCATTATCTCTACGGGCATACAGCCTTCGTAAACACGCTTTTTATCAAATTCATGAAGCTCTGCAATTTCCGCATTCACAAGCTCATTATAGAAAGCCTCATACTGTTCTTTATTCATAGGACAATTTATATAATCATCCTCACCGCCTCTGTCATATCTTGACTGACAGAATGCCTCAGACATATCGATACTGTCTGCTTCAACTACAGGCGCTGCTGCATCAAAAAAGCTTAAGAATGCACTGCCTGTAAGTCCTTTGATGCTTTCTGCAAGACTGTCTGAAACAAGAGGTCCTGCAGCAATGATAACCGCATCATAGCCTTCGGGAATCTGAGTTATTTCCTGACGGATGACAGTTATATTTTCATCGTCTTCGATTCTTTTTGTAACAAGTGAGGAAAAAATATCCCTGTCAACTGCAAGGGCGCCGCCTGCCGGCACTGCCGATTTTTCGGCACAATCAACGCAGACACTGCCGAGTATTTTCATCTCTGCCTTGAGAAGGCCCGATGCTGATTCTGTTCTCATTGCCTTGAAGGAATTTGAACAGACAAGCTCACACAGATTCTCCGACTTGTGTGCAGGAGAAAATCTGACAGGCTTCATCTCAAACAGGTCAACCTTTATTCCTCTTTTAGATAACTGCGACGCACACTCCACACCTGCGAAGCCGCCGCCTATTACTGCTGCTTTATTCATCATCATTTTCCGTTTCGGAGTTTTTTTTGCTTCTTGTTGCCTTTCTTTCGTAACCGCAACCCTCAGCAAGACATCTGATAACTGAGCCTCTGCCCTTGAAAAGTGATTTTCCGCATTCGGGACAAGCTTCAGAAATGGGAGAATCCCATGTCATGAAATTACAGTCAGGGTAATTTCCGCAGCCGAAGAAGGTGTGTCCTTTTCTGGACTTCTTTCCGATAACTTCACCACCGCATACGGGGCATTTACCCTCTGTATGCTCGACATAAGGCTTTGTGCTCTTACAGTCGGGATAACCGGGACAAGCAAGGAATTTACCGAATCTGCCGACCTTGATAACCATGTTACGGCCGCATTTTTCACAGGGAATGTCGGTTTTATCCTCTTCAAGCTGAATCTTGACACCTGTCATAGATTCTTTTGCCTTTGCAAGTGTTGCTTCAAATTCATCATAGAATTCGTGAAGCATTGCGATATAATCAAGCTCACCTGCTTCAACGTCATCAAGGCTTGTTTCCATGCCTGCGGTGAACTTTGTATTTACTATCTTGGGGAACTGCTCTTTGAGAAGCTTTGTTGTAGCAACACCAAGCTCTGTGGGCTTGAGCTGCTTGCGCTCTCTTATGACATAGTTCTTTGATGTGATTGTTGAAATGATTGTAGCATAGGTACTGGGTCTGCCTACGCCTGTTTCCTCAAGCACCTTGATAAGTGATGCTTCGGTATATCTTGCGGGAGGCTGTGTGAAATGCTGCTCGGGAAGAAGCTCCTTGAACTTGAGGTTGTCACCTTCGTGCATTTCGGGCATATTATTTTCACTTTCACCGTCTTCTTCATCAGTTGTCTGATAAAGCACTGTGAAACCGTCAAACTTAACTGAGTAACCGCTGGCTGAGAACATACAGAAGCCTTCTGAACCTGCTTTTTCAGCCTTGATTTCAACCTTGACTGTATCCTGAAGGCAGTTGACCATAAGGCTTGCCATAAATCTCTTCCAGATAAGGTCATAAAGCTTATACTGCTCTGAAGTAAGAGCTGACTTAGCCTGTTCGGGAGTAAGTGCAGGAACTGTGGGTCTGATAGCCTCGTGACCGTCCTGACTTCTGCCCTTTGTTTTGAAATAACGGGGCTTTTCGGGAAGATACTTTTCACCGTAAGTAGCTCTGATATAGTCGTTACCTGCTTTTCTTGACTCCTCTGAAATACGAAGTGAGTCAGTTCTCATGTAGGTAATAAGACCGATTGAGCCGTAACCGGGAATATCAAGACCTTCGTAAAGCTCCTGAGCAATTTTCATAGTACGCTTTGAAGTAAAGCCGAGTCTGTGAGATGCATCCTGCTGAAGTGTGGAAGTGATGAATGGAGGCATAGGCTGCTTCTTTCTTACACCCTTCTTTACACTGTCAACCGTGTATGTTGCGCCGTCAAGACGCTCAACATATTTGTCAGACTGTTCTTTATTCTCAATCTTTACTTTTCCTGTTTCGTCACCTGTAAATGCAGCCTTGAACACCTTTCTTGAGTGAGGTGCATTGAGCTTTGCTGTAAGTGACCAGTATTCTTCGGGAACGAAAGCATTTATTTCATCTTCCCTGTCAACGATAAGACGGACAGCAACACTCTGTACACGGCCTGCTGAAAGTC
>JAFYUD010000139.1 GCA_017549665.1 Clostridia bacterium
ATGTTGACTGCGTGACGGAATTTGACTTTTATCTCGGAAAGCTTTTTGATACGCTTGAAAAGCTGAATGTGCTTGAAGATACAATTATTGTTTTTACAAGTGACAACGGACCTGCACTTGAAGGCTCTGTTGCAGACCTGAGAGGCGGAAAATACCTTGCATACGAGGGCGGTCAGAAGGTGCCGTTTATGATCCGTTGGGACAATGCAGACGGTGCTCTCGGTGAAACCGGCACAGAAAGAAACAGCTCCGCAGTTCTTGTTGACCTTTATCCCACACTCGTTGAGCTTGCAGGTATAACAGGAAACGGGCAGAAGAATTATCTTCCTGCCGACAGAGAAATCGACGGCATTTCAATGGCTTCACTGCTTAAGAATGACACTGTTATCCATACTTCAGAGCATCCCATTCTTCACATGAAGAGAGAAAAGCTCAAGGCTATTCAGTACACAATGCCCACATCAGAAGTCAAAGCACTTTATCCCGATTATACATACGATGTTCTCGATAACGAATACATCACATTCAAATACTTTGAGAAGATTCAGAATGACAACTCTGCTTTCTGGGATAAGAACAGAAAGAACTGGTTACATATTCTTACTGATGACTATGCGGAAAACTACAACCGTACACCCGTTTATCCCGAAATTGCCGAGCAGTACAAAGCAAAAATGCACGAAATTATGGACGATTTCAAGGAGAACAGAAGAGGCATCATTTCTTCAGACAATCAGAATTAAAATTTTCACGGAGGGAAATCCATGCCGCCTGTTTCACTTATGATAAAGCCTGCGTCATCGCTGTGCAATCTTTCATGTGAATACTGCTTTTACCGTGACGTTTCCGAGCATCGTGAGCATCTCGGTTTCGGAAAAATGGACAGTGAAACTGCAGAAATACTTATCAGAAAAGCACTGGATTTTGCGTCCGGTGAGCCGGTGGCATTTGCTTTTCAGGGCGGTGAGCCGACTCTTGCAGGAATGGATTTTTTCAGATTCTTTGTTGAAAAAGTCAGGTCGCTGAATACAAAAAAAAGCCCCGTTTTCTACTCAATACAGACAAACGGAACAACTGTAAACGGTGAGTGGGCAGACTTTTTCAGGGACAACGGCTTCCTTGTGGGCTTAAGCCTTGACGGAAGCTATGAGGATAACAAATTCAGAAAAAAGCCTGACGGCACGAATTCTTATTACAAAATCACG
Source organism: Clostridia bacterium (assembly GCA_017549665.1). The sequence goes on from JAFYUD010000139.1 coordinate 1,206, forward strand.
TCTGCCGCTGAAATTCTGAAAAGACACGGCGTTGAGTTCAATATCCTTACCGTACTGACGGGCTACTGCGCAGAAAACGGAGAGAAAATTTATAAATATTTCCGTTCGCAGGGCTTCCGATATCTGCAGTTTATTCCCTGCCTGAGACCTTTTGATTCAGACGAACAGAGTGAATTATATATGACTGCCGACCAGTACGGAGATTTCCTTATAAAGGTGTTCAATCTCTACGTCAAGGACTACGTACGGCACAATTACATAAGCATTCGTCAGTTTGACAACTGGGTAAGGTCGTTTTTGCGTCAACCCACGGAGCAGTGCGGAATCATGGGACACTGCACACATCAGTTTGTATCGGAAGCAAACGGAAATATTTACCCCTGCGACTTTTACTGCACGGATGAATACCTTCTGGGTAATGTAAAAACTGATGATTTCAGAAAAATGGCAGAGTCTGAAACGGCAAAGAATTTTATCAGGGAAAGCCTGAAAATTCCCGACCGCTGCAGACAGTGTAACGTATACCCAATCTGCCGTGCCGGCGGCTGCAAGCGCACACAGCTGAGCGAGGACTACTGCAAGGCTTACAAAAAATTCTTTAATTCATGCCTGCCCTTGTTCAGAGTATTCATCAACGAAAAACCAAACAGCAGATAAAACAAAACCGCCCTCGCAGGCGGTTTTTTCATACTCATTTTTAAGTTATCAGAAATTACTTCCGTTCCAGCCCCAATCGGTGACGGGGTGGTAGGTTACATAAACAGATGTGCCGGGGATTCCAAGCTCATCCTCATATATTCCGCAGATTTCTGCAGTCATTTTTTCGTAAAGCTCAGGCTTTGCATTCCCGAGAAGGCTTACTGCAACGTATGCGCCCTTGTCGAGTTTCTTTCCGCCCATCCACAGGTCGTAATTGTCGCAGATACCCACCATAAGATAAGTCTCAGACTTATTCAGTACAGGCATTGTTGCACCAAGCTTTGCTTTGATGATTTCTTTCTTTTCATCAGTAACGGGTACTGAAATTTTTGAATCAATAAAAGGCATTTCAAGCACTCCTTTTTATGTTATTGCATTGACATACTCAGGATAAAGCTGTGTGAGATTATTACGGTCAATTATACCGAAGCTTTCTCCGTTATCCCATACACCGCAGGGGATACCGAATTTACCCGCAAGCTCTACGTAATACTTTGCATTTTCGGCAAGATTGTCAATATGGTCTCTGTCGGTCCAGCCGAATTCACCTTCCACCACACCGTATCCCTTTGAAATAAAATACTTGTGCATATTACGGAATGTCTTATACATTTCCCATTTATCAGCAATTGTCCACAGCTTTTCATTGTCTGCAAACTCAGACTGATGAGCAGTGCCGTAATAATAATGCACAGATACCATAACTCTGTCATCAGGCGGCAGTTCGAGAGCTTTCATATTCTCTTCAAGACCGCTTGCCGCATAAGTGGGTATCATAACAAATCGGGTGGCATTTTTACCGCCGCTGTTTCTGATTGTTTCAAGTGCTGCGAAATTCAGATGATTCACAACTTCCCTGCGCTCAGGAGTGCCGTACCATTCGTCTTCACTTTCAAAGACTCTCGGCTCATTCATTGTTTCAAAGACAAGTCTTTCGTCATAATCTCTGAATCTTTCGCATATCTGCGCCCAGACCTTACAGAGAATTTCTGTTGATTTTTCTTCATTCTCATAATCGGTTACAAGCCAGA
>JAFYUD010000140.1 GCA_017549665.1 Clostridia bacterium
ATGTTCAGATTGCTGTTTTTGAAAAGCATCTTCAGCTTGCAGTGAAGCATGATATCCCCGTTATTGTCCATGACAGAGAAGCTCATGCAGACACACTCACTCTTCTGAAAAAATACCGTCCCAAGGGTGTTCTGCACTGTTTTTCAGGCAGTGTCGAGACAGCAAGGGAAATACTTTCACTGGGAATGTATATCGGTCTCGGCGGTGCTGTTACATTCAAAAATGCAGTAAAGCCCGTTGAGGTAGCTGCATACATCCCCGAAGACAGACTTCTGCTTGAAACAGATTGCCCTTACATGGCACCCGTGCCGATGAGGGGCAAACGCAACGACTCGAAATATATTCCTTTCGTTGCTGAAAAAATCGCAGAAATCAGAGACTGTGATGCACAGCATATTCTCTCTGTTACAGCGGAGAATACAAGAGTTCTGTTTGATAAAATAAAAAGATAAATACAACTCAGGGATTGTCCCTGATACAGAAAATAAAATGAAAGAAGGGATTGTTATGAAGAAGTTTTATTCCGGAAATGCTCCTGAGCTTGAAAGGTACGAAAGGCTCTGCAGGGAAGACAGTGCCATTGATCCTGAGCTTTACACCAAATATGAAGTAAACAGAGGTCTCAGAGACCTTAAGGGTAAGGGTGTCCTTACGGGACTTACAGAGATTTCCGAAATCCAGTCAAAGAAAACTGTTGACGGTGAGGAAGTACCCTGTGAGGGTATGCTTTTCTACCGTGGCTATAATGTGAAGGATATTATTGCCGACTTTACAGGCACAGGCAGATACGGCTTCGAGGAAACTGTATATATTCTTCTTTTCGGTGCTTTGCCTGATGAGAAGGAGCTTGCACAGTTCAAGGAAGTGCTTGCAAATTACAGAGAGCTGCCCGTTTCCTTTGTAAGGGACTTCATAATGAAAGCCCCCTCGGGAGATATAATGAACTCCCTTGCAAGAAGTGTTCTTGCGCTTTATTCATACGATGAAGAGCCTGACAATACTGACGTGGGAAATGTTCTCAGACAGTGTATCCGTCTTATTTCACTTTTCCCTCAGCTTGCAGTTTACGGCTATCAGGCATTCAATTACTACGTAAAGGGCAATGACAGCTTCTTTATCCATGAGCCGAAGAAGGAGTATACAATTGCGGAGAATATTCTCTACATGCTCCGTCTTGACGGTAAATTCACACCTCTTGAAGCACAGCTTCTTGATATGGCTCTCGTGCTTCACGCTGAGCGTGGCGGCGGAAACAACTCAACCTTCACAACTCATGTTGTAACTTCCTCCGGCACAGATACATATTCTGCAATCGCTGCTGCATTAGGCTCACTGAAGGGCCCCCGTCACGGCGGTGCAAATATCAAGGTCCGTTATATGCTCAAGGATATAAAGACAAATATCAGTAACTGGAATGATGATGAAGAGATCACTTCATATCTTCTGAAGATTCTCAACAAGGAAGCGTTTGATAACAGCGGTCTTATCTACGGTATCGGTCACGCTGTCTATTCGCTTTCTGATCCCAGAGCCGAGGTTTTCAAGGGCTTTGTTGAGAAGCTTGCTGTTGAAAAAGGTCTTGAGGATGAATACAGACTTTATGCAAATGTTGAGCGCCTTGCACCCGATGTGATCGCTCAGAAGCGCAGAATGTACAAGGGTGTAAGTGCAAACGTTGACTTCTATTCAGGCTTTGTGTATGATATGCTTGGTATTCCTGAGGAGCTTTATACTCCCATTTTCGCAATTGCGAGAATTGCAGGCTGGAGCGCCCACAGACTTGAAGAAATAATAAATTCAGGTAAGATTATCCGTCCTGCTTACATGAATGTACAGGACAGAAGAGAATATATCGATTTTGATAAGAGATAAATCATGCCCTGCGCTTTGGTGCTTCGGGGTCAAGATTTCTTGACAGAGCAAGCGCCTTGGCATTAAGGTTGCCCATTCCGTTACAGCTTGGGTCATAAGGCTTTATGTCGTTTTTGTTTCTGTAATTACGGGCAAAGATGTAAAGATGACCTATATGTCCCGTCTGATAACGGCTGTCACCGGTCATGATTTTTGAGGAAAGCTCGTCAATGACGTTTTCGGCAATACGGGGAAAATCGGCAACAAACTTACGGTATTCCTCCTCGGTAAGAATAACGTTGTTGAATAAGCCGTGAGTGTGTGAGCCCTTCACACACTCTTTCATTATATCAATATCTACATTGTTACATTCTATAAGTGTTGTTGATACGTTGTTGTTATGATGTTGATTCGATGTTGATTCATTGTTGATACGTTGTTGATAAATTGTTGAATTTTCTGTTGATGCCTGATAATGGTTGTAGTTGGATATACGTATTACCGAGGTTTTTCCGATTTTTCTTACTGTTATTTCTCCTGTTGATTTCAGATGCTCTATGGCTGTGCGTACCTGCTGAAGAGACATATCAAGTGCAGAAGTAAGAAAGTCGTATGAAGCCAGCACTTCGCCACGTTTTATGGTATCACCCTCAAAGGGACGGTCTTTTCTGTTTGCCGAAAGCAGAAGATGAAGAAACACCCTCATAGTGTTTGCATTCTTGTACCATTCCCAGTCCTCAATGCTGTAATACAGCTTGATATACATCTTCTTTTTTATGTTTTTGTTCATATATAACCTCCTTACAAACAAATGTTCTATATCATATTGTATAGAACATTTCTGCGTTTGTCAAGAGCAAAAACAAACAAATGTTCTTAATGTCCCAATGGACGGACACTTTAAGCAAAAAAGTTTATTGAAATAAAGATGAAGTTAAATTTTACATAATTTTTTTCAAATATCTTGTTTTTAGTCAGGGTGTTGAGTATAATAATTATGTATATATATTTATGGAGTTGAAAGAATGGATAAAACGCAGAAACGCTGGTCGTTTATAGTCAATGTTTTATATCTTGCACTTTTTGTTGCAGGTTTTTATTTGTTTATGAAATACGCTTTGTGGTTATTCATGCCCTTTATTGTGGCACTTGTAATTTCCGCAATTCTGCAGAAGCCTCTCAGGCTTGTGACAAAGAACAAAAAAGTCCCCAAGGGTGTAGCGGGCGCACTTATGTCAATCGGTGTATTTGCCGTTATCATTGGTATATTTGCTGTGGGCGGTGCGAAGATCATTACGGGTATCCGTGATCTGATTTCATATTTCACAGCCCGTTGTTCAAATATTGCCGAGTTTTTCGAGGTTCTGAAAAGCGCATATCTTGATCTTGATATTGCACAGATGATTCCTGCTGATATGAATGATTATGTCACAAACGGAATCGATTCACTCAGGGATTACTTTATGGACGGCGGCTTCGTGGTTACCATAAAGGAGAATTTCACTTCTCTCATTTCACCTCTCGGCAGTGTTATTTCAACCGTTCCTTCATTCCTTGCAGGCTTTCTGATTTCAATTATCGCAACCTGCTTTATGGTTCCCACATTCGAAGATATCAAGGCTTTTGTTGTCCGTCAGTTCAATGACGGAAGCAAGGTGCTCAGGGCAAAAAGAATTCTCGTTTCTTCCATCGGTAAGATGATAAAGGCTTATGTTATCATCGTATTTATCACTACCTGCGAGCTTTTTGCTGGCTTTACGATTCTTAAATTAATCGGTATAAATGACGGCTCACACAACCTTGCAATCAGCTTTCTTATAGCTATTATTGACATCGTTCCCGTTCTCGGTACAGGTACTGTGCTTCTTCCGTGGACAGTGTATTCATTCGTAACGGGCAATATCGGTATGGGTATCGGTCTTCTTGTGATTTATGCGGCGATTACCGTTATCAGACAGATCATCGAGCCGAAGCTTGTGGCAGGTCAGGTGGGTATTTCACCCGTAGTCACAATTATGGCTATGTATATCGGTGTGAGAATCTTCGGTGCACCCGGTATCTTCATTCTTCCTCTTATCGTCATTATTATAAAGCTTCTCAATGACGAGGGAATCATTCATGTGTTCAATTCCGATCCTGGGAAAATGAAGAATCAGGAGGAAGTCAAAGAAGAAATTCCTGCCGCTGAAGAAGCTGTAACTGAAAACAAATAACAGGAGACTATTATGGATAAATCAATTTTCGACGCAACAACCTCAAAACCTCTCAGATTCAATAACGGCAAGCTGAGAATCATGCATATAACAGACACAC
>JAFYUD010000141.1 GCA_017549665.1 Clostridia bacterium
AAGTTCCTTTCGTCAGGCCGCGCCGCGGCCGAAACGGCGTCAGCGGTTTGCGATCCGATAGCTGAGGATCAGCAGGCTGTCCGCAAAATGAATATTCTCAAACTTCACGGCAGGATCGCATATGAAGTATTCACTTCCCAGCCGTGAGCTTATTGCAGACAGCGTTGAAACAATGGCAAAGGCTCACATCTGTGATGCACTTGTTCTTGTTTGTGCCTGCGACAAGATAATTCCCGGTATGATTATGGGCGCTCTCAGACTTGACGTGCCGTTTATTGTTGTTACTGCAGGACCTATGCTTCCCGGTAATCATAACGGTGAAAGAGTAGACGTTCAGAATATTGCCGAATGTGCAGGTCAGGTTATTGCCGGCACTCTTGACAGTGAAGTTTACTGTCAGTATGAAAACGAAGTCTGTCCCACATGCGGCTCCTGTCAGGGTATGTTCACTGCAAACTCAATGGCTTGTATGACAGAAATGCTCGGTATTTCTCTGCCCGGTACAGGTACAGTGCCTGCCGTTTATGCAAAGAGATATCACATGGCAAAGCGTTCAGGTATGAGAGCAGTAGAGCTTGCAAAGTATGATTTCAAACCCTCTGATTTTATTACAAGAGAGTCATTTATGAATGCAATCAGGCTGGATATGATGCTCGGTTGCTCAACAAATACTGCACTTCATCTGCCTGCACTTGCTCACGAAGCAGGAATTAAAGTAACTCTTGAGGATTTTGACAGAATCGGCAGAGAGACTCCTCATATCGTTAAACTTTCACCTTCGGGAAATCATCTTATGGTTGACCTTGAAAATGCAGGCGGCGTTTCCGCTGTAATCAAGCAGGGTATTGAAAAAGGCTATCTCTGGGGTGAGCAGGAGACTGTCACAGGCAAGACTATTGCAGAAAATGTTGCAGATGCTGTTGTACGTGATACAAATGTTATCAGAAGCTTTAAAGAGCCTTATTCACCTGAGGGCGGACTTGCAATTCTTTACGGATATCTTGCTCCCATGGGTGCAGTTATCAAGACTGCAGGTGTTGATCCCAATATGCTTGAACATTCAGGACCTGCAAAGGTTTTCAACAGTCATCAGGAGGCTCTCAACGGCCTTATTTTCGGTGATATTGTACCGGGTGATGTAATTGTACTCCGCTACGAAGGCCCCAAGGGAGGCCCCGGTATGCAGGAAATGCTTATGCTTACAGCTCTGATGTGTGGTATGGGTATGGATAAGGATATTGCTCTTGTCACTGACGGCAGATTTTCAGGACTTTCACGTGGCGGTGTTATCGGTCACGTTTCACCCGAAGCTGCGCTGGGCGGAAATATTGCACTTGTTGAAAACGGTGATATCATCACATATTCTACAAGCAAGCGTACACTTAATGTTGAAGTAAGTGACGAAGTGCTTGAGGAGAGAAGAAAGAATCTTTCTCCTTATGATTGTCCGATAAAAACAGGCTGGCTTTCAAGATATGCAAAGCTTGTAGGTCCTGTTTCCGACGGTGCTGTACTTGAATAAATAAATTACCCCGGATATAAAATCCGGGGATTTTTTTGCTTATTTAAAGAGGATGCCTTTGAATTCATCAAGATTGTCGGGCGTGATCTGTCTTTCACCACGCTCGATTTCGTGAATCATTTCTGTAAGCTTTGTGTTGACGGGAGTGCTAACGGAAAATTCACTGCCTTTAGATGCTATGTAGCCGTTGAAAATATCGATTTCTGTCAGCTCACCACGTTCAAGTGACTGAAGTGTGGATGGCTTGACATCAGCATATTTGATTTTAGCAACAAGCTTGACAATAAGTCTGCATATTGCGTTGTAAGGTGCATTATCCATAAGCATAAGCAGTCTGTATTCAAGAAGCTTGCCGTATTTGGGTACATTGATTCCCATTGCTTTTGCAACATGCATTCCTTCTCTTGCGATTGCAAGGAAGAGCTTACCCGCTCTTGAATCATCAATGATGTCACCGAGAGTTTTTCCTGTAATACCTGCTGTTGCATTGATACAGGAATTGATTATAAGCTTTGAATACTGCTGACGTGTGATATTGTCAGAGATAGCAGTAGGAAGCACTGCTTCAAGCATATCTCTGAGCTTGTCAAGATTTTCGGGATGATATCCGTCCGGCATGCCGATATACATTTCACCGAGACTTGTCATTGTAACATCTGTGGGGGAGTTCCGGGTTGCACCGAAGCCGAGCATGCAGCCGACAGCTCTGTTTCTTCCAACAACTTCTGCGAGCTCTTCGGTCAGTATACCGTTCTGCATTCCGACAACAAGACTGTTATCCTTAAGATAAGGTAAGACAGCTTTTGCAGTTTCGCACATTGCTGAATATTTTGTAGCTATGATGCAGATGTCAAATTTTTCATTGCCGATTTCATCTGCACTGCAGTAGCATGTGAAATCTGCGTGTAATTCACCCTTTGCACCGTGAAGTGAAAGCCCTTTTTCATTGATTTCGTTTTTTGTCTTTTCGCTGTGACAGAGAACTGATACATCATAGCCTGCATTTTTTGTAAGAACGGCAACTGTGCCGCCGATTGCACCTGCGCCGATTAATAAAGTTTTCATACATATACCTCGCAGTTGTATATTTTCTGATATGATTATACAACAGAAATTCAATAATATAAAGATATTTTTACAAAATTTATTCTTTGTTCATAAAGCTGATTGTTGCTTTTTTTGTGTCGGTGTAATATAATAGATTTCAAAGACTGTACACGGAGGTTTTATTATGAAACACGGTATATATTATGCATATTGGGAAAAGGAATGGGCTGCTGATTATGTGCCTTACGTTGAAAAGGTTGCAAAATTAGGCTTTGACATTCTTGAAATCGGCGGTGCTGCACTGCCTGCAATGAATGATGCTCAGTTAAGTGAGCTGAGAAAGGCTGCTGATGATAACGGTATTGAGATTACTACGGGCTACGGCCCTGCACCTGCGCACGACGTGGGAAATCCCGCAACACGTCCGGGTGCGCTTGAATGGTATAAAAAGATGTTCTACGGCATGGCTGCTGTCAACAGTAAGAAAATCGGCGGTGCATTGTATTCTCATTGGCCTATTGACTATTCACAGCCTATCAACAAGGCTGAAGACTGGAAATATGCAGTTGAAGGAATGAAGCTTCTTTCTGAGCTTGCAATGCCTTACGGTATTGACCTTAACATGGAAAGCCTTAACCGTTTTGAGGGTTATCTTATCAATACTTCTGAGGAATGTGTGAAGTTTGTAAAAGAGGTTGATTGTCCTAACGTATGGGTAATGCTCGATACATTCCATATGAATATTGAAGAGACTGATATTTCTGAAGCTATCAGAACAGCAGGCAAGCTCCTCGGTCATTTCCATACAGGTGAATGCAACAGAATGGTTCCCGGTAAGGGCAGAACACCCTGGAGAGAAATCGGTGCGGCTCTTCGTGAAATCGGCTATGATAAGACAGTTGTTATGGAGCCTTTTGTTAATATGGGCGGTCAGGTCGGCAGTGATATCAAGGTGTGGCGTGAGCTTGTCCCCGGTATTGATGCCATGACTCTTGACAGAGATGCTAAGGATGCGCTCAGCTTCCAGAGATATATGCTTGACGGCACAATGAAATAAATCATGAAAATTATTGCAAGTGATTACGACGGCACGCTCAATTACGGCGGAATCAGTGATAAAAAACGCAATGCAATAAGTCTGTGGCGTAAAAAAGGAAATAAATTCGGTCTTGTCAGCGGCAGAGGACTCAAAAATCTGATTACAATTCCCCTTGAGGACGGATTTGAATGTGATTTTCTTATTGCAAGTAACGGAGCCGTTGTTGCTCAATCAGACGGCACTGTGCTTTCTGAGAGCCGCTGTGACGGCAGAATTGCGAAGCCTCTGATTGACTTTATTTTTGATGCGGGTTGCCGGCGTGCTAATGTTGAAACGGCTTATGACCGTGTAGTTGTCTGCGTTGACCCGAAGCACCCCGATTGCGACTGCGTTTATGAAAATATGCCCGAATTTCCTTATTTCACACAGATAAGCACCGTTGCAGATGACGTTGAGTCTGCCCGTGTGCTGACAGATGCCATAAGGGGAAAATTCGGTGAATATCTCAATCCCTTGCAGAACGGAGATTGTATTGATATAGTTGCACGTGATGTGAACAAGGCAAAGGGGCTTTATGATTATCTTCAGATAGTCGGGGCCGTTTATGATGATATGATTACTGTTGGTGATAATATCAACGATACTCACATGATAAAGGAATTTCGTTCATACGCAATGAAAAATGCAGTTGATTCAATCAAGGCAATTGCAGATTATGAAACTGAAGGCATAACAGAATTGATTGAAAAAGAATTAAGTGAATAAAAATAACAGCAGGGTTCAGAATCCTGCTGTTTTTCTTTATCAGAATTTGAAATATTTCTCTCTCTGCTTTTTCATTCTGCCGTTGATTGCAGTGAGAATCTTTGCCGCATCCTTGTCACCGCAGGCGTAATCCTTCATTGCTCTGCCTTCTTCAAAAACAAGCTCGTCGTGAAGAGGGAAGAATTCTCTTAAAAGGAAGTTGCCGTAACGGACAAATCGTGTTTCACCCACAAGACGAAGCTCAGTGCTGATTGAGTCGACTGCTACAGAATAGCAAGCCTTGATTGACTCGATAAGCGACTTCCTTTCGTTTTCAGGTGCGAAGACGATTGTTGATGCAATAAGAGCGTTTCTGTTATGTACACAAGAGTGGGAGTCTGTGCTTCCGACGATAGGATAGCGTCTGCCCTTGGCTCTGTCATCATAATATCTCTGTGCCTGAAAGCCGTTCTGCTCAAAGTAGTTTTCACCGCCTAAAACCTCAAATGCATCAAAGGGCTGAGTTGCCATGATGTACTCTGTCAGAGTTTCAGGAACATGGAAAACATTCTGAACCCAGTAGGGATGACAGAATATGCCCAGACCGTCTGCTTTTCTGATATTGTTGAAAATCCACACGCAAGCGGCATAAGTGAATTTTTCGATTCCTTCAGGAATATCGAGAGTTTCAATAAGTTCATTTACCTGTCGTTTGTATTCGTCAACACTGATGATTTCAGGGCATTCACCGTCGATAGAACGTAAATCCTTACCGTCACCTACGTCGTCATGATGATCACCGGGCATAAGTGCGTTTATACTGTACTTTCCGCCGAAATTGACGATGTGAATGTCATTTCCTTCAAGATGTACTTCTTCACCTGTGAGAATGTTATATTCAGTTGGTACATCTTTGAAAGTGTTGATAGCTTCAAGTGAGCCGTAATAAACATCGTGGTCGGTAATTGAAATAAAATCGTAACCGTTCTTTCTGTATTCAGCAGCAACGATTGCAGGTGCCTGTCTGCCGTCTGAACGGCATGTATGCATATGAAGATCGCCTCTGAAGGGATATCTTCCGCAAAGGTCTGCTTCAAGAGAATATACGTTAAGTCTTACAAGCATATTGTCGTCCCTGACGATTTCGATATGATGCTCCTGCTCATCCATGTAAGTGTGAGTAAACTTAAGGCATCCGTTTTCATCGGGAGTGACCTTGTATTCACTCAGATTGTTTCTGTCGGGGTATCTTTTCCAGAAGCCCTGATTAAGAGCTTTTACCTGAATTGTGTATTCACCGTTGAAAGCAACATGGGCACCTAGGGGCTTGATTGTCACTTCAACAGCCTTTCCGCAAGGGAATACCTTGGGATATATATCATAATTTACAAGTTCCGTTTTTACCATAAGCTGATACCTCCTGATAGGTTAATATTAGCACAGATATTCACTTCGGTCAAGAATTTTACTTATATTTACAATTGTTATTGAATCGGGAGAAAATCGGTGATATAATCAGACTATAATTTATTTAAGGGGTGCTTTTATGAGACATGAAAGACTTGAGATGAAAAATTATTTTGATTTCCTCGGCAATAACGATGCGAATCCCACGCTTGACATATATCTGCCGTACAATATGGCTGAAATGAACCGACAGAATCAGAAGAGACCGTGTATGGTTATCTGTCCCGGCGGCGGATACGGTATGTGTTCAGAGCGTGAATGGGAGCCGATTGCCCTTCATCTTCTTCCCGAGGGCTTCAATTGCTTTGTTCTTAAGTATTCATGTGCGCCTTTCAGATTTCCCACACAGATAAGGGAAGTTGCAGCTGTAATGGAACTTATTTACAAGAATGCTGATGAGTGGAATTGTGATACATCAAAAATCGCAATCATGGGCTTTTCTGCAGGCGGACACCTTGCTGCTCATTATTCAACAATGTATGACTGTAAGGAAGTCAGGGAAGTCTTCCCCGAAAGCAAGAGTGTCAATGCATCCGTGCTTTGTTATCCCGTTATCACTGCAGAAAGCGGTAAATCACACGAGGGCAGCTTTATCAATCTTATCGGTCACAAGCCTGAAAGTGAGCATGACCTTGCATACTTCTCATGTGAAAAGAATATTGATAAAAACACTCCTCCCGCATTCCTCTGGCATACTGCAGAGGATGGCTGTGTGCCTGTTGTGAACAGCCTTCTTTATGCAAACGGACTTGTTGAAAACAATATTCCCGTTGAGCTTCATATTTATCCTCTGGGCGGTCACGGTCTTTCAACCTGCGACAAGCAGACAATCGATAACATGACTGCTGTCATTGACTATAACAACGCATGGCTTCCTGCGCTCAAGAAGTGGCTTAAGCT
>JAFYUD010000142.1 GCA_017549665.1 Clostridia bacterium
CCAACCGCCCTCTTCATGTCGCTGAGTAATTCTGAAGCCGTATGAATCGAGCGCATTTACAACTTCCTGCTCACGTATATCAATAATACCTGAAACTATGTAAACGCTATCATCATTCATGAATTCATCCACGCCCTGAGATAGCATAATAATCGCATCAGCTACAATATTTGCCGCAATTACATCAAATTTACCGCTGACTTTGTCAGTAAGATTGCCGCATAATACAGTATAGGATGATTCATCAAATCCGTTTCTGTTTGCATTTTCCATGGCAGTTTTAACTGCAAGCTTATCAATATCAACGCCGACTGCTTCCTTAGCACCGAGAAGCAGAGATGCAATTGAAAGAATACCACTGCCGCATCCGATATCAAGCATTTTGCAGCCATCTGTAATATGCTTCTCAATAGCTGCAAGACAAAGGCGTGTTGTCTCATGTGTACCTGAGCCGAAAGCAAGACCGGGCTCAAGATTAAGAACAACTCTGTCACCTGCATCAACCTTATCCTTCCAGATAGGCTGAATAAGAAGTCTATCACCTACAGGCATAGGCTTGAAGTACTTTTTCCAGTTGTTTTCCCAGTCTGAATTTTTACATTCAGTCGAATCAATTTCAAAAGAAATGTTTTCACTGATAAGTCTTTCTTTTATAAACGAAACTGCTTCAGCAGGATTCTCTTCAGGTGAAATGTAAACATGAACTACACCTTTTGATCTGTCACGTGCAAGAAGGTCTTCGTCAATAAGATCAATATGAGCAATTTCAAGAACTGCATCTTCCATATCAGAATAATCTTCGATGTAAATTCCGTAAGGAACGGTCATTGAAACAATTGCACCTGCTTCATCAACACGTTCAACAGGAACGGTTACTTTAATTTCTGTCCAATCCATAATTTACCTCTTAATACTTATTATGAACATCCTCTGCAAAACAGAGTATATCCTTAAAGTTGATTTCTTTGCCGTTATCAAGCACAGCTTTTCCTGACATTCTGCCGAAAACCTGATGCTGATCTGTTATAATAAACTTTATATCGATTTTTGCAGCTCTGTCAAGAACAGGCTCAAATTCAGCCTCAAATCTGCCGTCTGATGAAGTAAATGTCCACTTACCCATGTAATTCTTTGTTCCGTCAGCATTTTCGGGAATATTGAAAACAATATCATCAAACTTGTGACCTTTTCCGTTATAAAAAATAATATTTTCACTTGCAGCAGCTGTATTACCGAAACCGTATCCGAGATTAAAACCGAAAGGCTTACCGTTTACGACACCGTTTCCTGAGCCCCAATACCAAGTGTTGTCATAAGTCCACACACCTCTGCCCCAGTCAAGGGTGCCGAAGTTTTTCTTAGGATCAAGCTTATATTCTTTACCGTTGAAAATTGCTGAGCCTGAGGCTCTCATGCAGTTAATTTTCTGATTATAATAAAATGCCTGTTCATCTTCTGCCCAGGGAGTGGCAATAACCATTGTATCCATTTCAGGCTCAAGAAGCTTGATATTACAGGAAAAGGTTTTACCGTTGTAGAAATTCTTAAAATTACATACAATAGTGCGCTGACCGTCTGCCTTATAAAAATCCATATCAAGTCTCTTATCATGATATGAAACATTACCTTTTGTACTTGATGAAGGCATATTCATGTTACCCATGGGGAAAGGAGTAAGAATAGTCTCTGTATGCTCCCAGGGCACATCGGGGTCTGTAAAATCAAGAAGGCTTACAGACTGAAGACCGATATATCCGTCATCAGAAATTGTAAACGCAAGACCGAAATCATCACCCATAACAAGATAATAATCCCATTCCTTGATTCTGTAATTGGGAGCCTTTATAGCTTTGCGGTCATAAACCTGACACATTTTTCTTGACCAACCGGGCTCGGTAAGTCGTCCGAATTTATCAAGCAAGGGCTGAACTTTTGAAACTTCATGATTACGCTGTGCCATAATATACATCCTTTCCGTTAATCAAGATTGACTTTTGTTTCGGGAACTTTTCTTCCGTGATTATAGAATTTTCTGTCATGTAATGCCCACTGACGGTTACTGAATTCACGGGGCGCTACATCTGCAAGACAGTTTTCAATTTCATAAATATTTGCATCAAGTGAGTCAAGCTCAGAAAGTATCTCAGCTTCAAGGAAAAGAGGTCTTGTAGCTGCGCCGAATTCAGGCTCACCGTGATGTGAAATAAGCATATGCTCAAGAAGTACAGCAGTTTCTTTATCAACATTATTCTCTCTTGCGATTCTGTCAACAGCAATAGCTCCCATAACAAGATGACCTACAAGTGTACCCTCTGCAGTATAGCCTTCAACAAGTCCTGAAGCTGAAATATTGAATTCATCAGTTTTGCAGACGTCATGAAGAATTGCACCTGAAATAAGTAATTCTCTGTCAACTGTAGGATAAATTGAAGCAACACATTCGCACATTTTGACAATTGAAAGAGTATGCATCAGAAGTCCGCCTCTGATTGCGTGATGAAGCTTGAAAGCTGCAGGACAATCAAGCATTTTATCACCGTACTCATCAAGCACTGCAGTGACAAGTATTCTGAGATGATCATTTGTAAAAGCATCGACCTTACTTCTGATTGAGCGCATCATATATTTACCGTCATAATCAGCAGACGGAATAATATCTGATACATCAACATTATCATTATCCCATAACACTCTTGCTCTGTCCACACGAAGCTGAGGAGTGCCGTTATACTCTGACTGCACACCTCTTACCTTGATGATAGTATTAGCTTCAGGAAGAAATGCGCCTTCACGCCAATCCCACATTTTCGCATTTATTTCACCGGTTTTATCTGCAAGCCACATATCAAGAAATACTGAACCGTTTTTTGCTGTCTTTTTATCACAGCTTTTTACAAGAACAAAGCCTTCGACTGTACCGTTACCGTCAATTTCTTTAAAATTCATTTTGTTCCCTCCTTCTTTTTTCTGAAAATAAGAAGCTTACTCATAACATAATTAAAAGCCACAACCAGAACTGAAATAAGAATTTTTGCAATCCACTTAGGTGCGTTTTCGTTTTCAAAAATATTGATATTGATAAGAATATTTCTTACCACCATGAAACCGAATGATTCAAACACTGCAAAAGAAACTATTCTTGCACCGAAGAATGAAATCAATTCTTTTCCTACAACCTTAAGCTCCCAGCTTTTACTTTCAAATACCCAGAGCTTATTGGTAACATATGCAAACAAAACTGCAAATATCCAGGAAATAAGAGTTGAAACATCTTCAAAAGTAACCTTGAAAACATTACCTAAGATTGCAAAATCTGCAAGCGCACCGTTACCGAGAATCTTATCTGACACATAAAAAACACCGAGATTTACAACAGTTGTCATAACTCCGAAAAACAGATATGATAACACCTCATATGTCAGAAGTTTAGACAACACAGGTATCTTAAGAAACATATTAAAAAATTTAATACTGAAAATTTTATCGTATAACTTTCTCAAAACAAAATTTCTCCTTTATTTTATAAAATAATAATATCACTTTTTTTATCACTTTGCAACAGTAAAAGGATTATTTTTAGTTCTTGTGGTTATTATATTACCGAACAAACAATGAAAGGATGATTATGATGACAAACAAAACAGTATCAGCAGCAAAGACAATCGGAGCAATCATGGCAGCAGGCGGTGCAGCTGTAATGATCGGCTCAACAATGAGCGGTGGGAAATCAACTAAAAAACAGATTAAAAAAACAGCTGACAAGGCTGTAAAAACAATCAACAACATTCTTGACTCTGTACAGTCAATGATGTAACCAGCGGCGTAAAAAATACGCCGTACATATAAATTTAGTGTTTATTTTATCAGGATTATATGATATAATGTCAAAAGGTGATTAAAATGAAGAGAATTTTGATTTTTTTAATAATTTCCGTACTTTTATTTTCATTATGTTCATGCGCAGACTCAAACGAAAATGTTTCATCAACACCGACAGGTGAAGAAGATGTACGTACAACTGAGGCAGACACATATGAGTATAATACTGAAATCGAATCAGTATCAGAATCAGCTGCAGATACAACATTGACAGGACTCCCCCCTCTTAAAACTGTAGATTTCCAGGTATCTGACCCTGATAATACAAAAGGTCTGTCTACCGAAAAAATCAGTCACAGCTACGGTGTTGCGAAAAACGAGGTTGCAAACGACATTTCTTTCAACAGTCAGAAGCACTTTGATGACGGCAATTTCAAGGCACTCACACTTGACACAAAAATTCAGGACAAGGTTGTTTATCTTACCTTTGACGTAGGTTATGACAACGGTTATACGGGTATGATTCTCGATACACTTAAAGAGAAAAACGTGCCTGCTGCATTTTTCTGCACAGTGGGTGAAATGAAATCCGACCCCGATTCAATTACACGAATGATTAATGAGGGACACATTGTCGGTAATCATACTGATACACATCCTTCAATGGACGAGCTTTCACGTACAGAGATGATGAAAGAAATCAAAGCATTTGATGATTATATCAGAACCAATTTCGGTTACAGCTCACCTTATTTCAGATTTCCCAAGGGGGAATATTCTGATTGTGCACTTGACCTTGTCGGTTCACTCGGATACACAAGTGTTTTCTGGTCACTGGCATATGCAGACTGGGACACATCTGCCCAGAAAGGTGCACAGTATGCAGTCGACACAGTAATAAGCCGCATCCATCCCGGCGCTGTCATTCTTCTGCACGCAGTATCATCTGATAATGCACAAGGACTCGGAGAAATCATTGATACAGCAAGAAGTATGGGATATGAATTCAGAAGCCTTGATGAATATAAAATTAACGGTTGACAGTAAGAATACACCGTAATATAATTAATTTAATATGCGAGAGAAAGGGAAATTTTTATGTTAAGTGATATTCAGAAAGAAATAATCAGACTCAAGCAGGAAAAGGATATCTGCATCCTTGCGCACAGCTATCAGAGTGAGGATATTCTCGAAGTTGCAGACTTTGCCGGTGATTCATACGCTCTGAGCGTAAAGGCATCAAAGGTGCCGAACAAAACTCTTATTATGTGCGGTGTCCGATTCATGGCAGAAACTGCAAAACTTCTCTCTCCCGAAAAAACAGTTTATCTCGCAAATCCCGATGCAGGCTGTCCCATGGCTGAGCAGTTTGACAAAGAATATATTAAACAGCTGCGAGATGCGGAATATAAAGATCACGCAGTTGTTGCTTACATAAATACTACTACAGATCTTAAAACAGTATGCGACGTATGTGTTACATCTTCATCTGCAGTCAAAATTGTAAAAAAAATGCCTGAGAAAGACATTCTCTTTATCCCCGACTGTAATCTCGGAGCTTATGTTGCAGAAAAATGTCCCGAAAAAAATATTAAGCTTCTTAACGGCGGTTGCCCCGTACATGCAGCTATTACCAAAGCAGAAGCTGAAGAAGCAAAAAGAAAGCATCCTGATGCTCTTCTTCTCATTCATCCGGAATGCAGAAAAGAGGTCACTGAACTTGCTGATTTTGCCGGCTCAACTGCAGACATCATGAATTTTGCAAAAGAAAGCGATGCAAAAGAATTTATTATCGGCACAGAAAACAGTATTGTTCAGCATCTGCAG
>JAFYUD010000143.1 GCA_017549665.1 Clostridia bacterium
CCTGTTGGGAAAATGCAACTGTATATAATGCAGATATTTACGGCAGTCTTTATCCCCGGGGAATTCCCATGCTCAAGGATTACGGTCTTAAGGATTATGAAAATTCAAAGGATTATGAAAACTATACGGTAACAAAGCTTTTTGGTGAAAAAATCACTGTGGATATTCCGTATAATGCTCAGATTACACCTTATCTTAAGGTCGTTGCACCTGCAGGCAAAAAAATCCGCATAACAACAGAAAATACACTGATAGGTGCAGTTTCCGCCACATATATAACAAAAGAAGGGGAGCAGGAATTTGAAGCTCTCGGCTGGTTCAACGGTGAGCATATAACCTATAAAATCCCGAAGGGTGTTACCGTTGTTTCTCTCAGATACCGTGAAACGGGCTATGACAGTGAATTCAGCGGTAATTTTACATGTGATGATGAATTTATGAATTCTTTGTGGCAGAAATCACTGAGAACTCTTTATGTTACAATGCGTGATAATTTTATGGATTGTCCCGACAGAGAAAGAGCGCAGTGGTGGGGCGATGTCACAAATGAAATGATTATGACCATGTACTCTATGGACAGTAATTCTTACCTTTTGTATCAGAAGGGTGTGGAGGCGATGCTTTCTCATATTGATGATACAAAGGTGCTTCAGACAGTTGTGCCTGTAAACGGTGATTATTTCGAGCTTCCCGTTCAGCAGCTTGCAGGCATTGTGGGCTTTCTGACTTACTATGAATATACAGGGGATAAGGCATTTCTTGAAAAAGTCTATGACGCTTCTCTTGATTATCTCAGGCTCTGGGAAACAGGTGATAATAATCTTGTTGTTCATCGTGGCGGCTCATGGGATTGGGCAGACTGGGGCAGTAAGGCTGACATGACAGCTGTTGAAAATGCGTGGTATTATTATGCTCTTTCTGCAGCAGGAGAAATGGCTCAGATACTCGGAAAAAATGCTGATCTTTCATTTATTGCCGAAAGAAAATCAGTGATAGAAAATGGCTATAGCGCCCTTTTGACAGAAAGCGGCTTTAAAAGTGATGATGTAAAAAATCCCGATGACAGAGCAAATGCACTTGCCGTTTTATCAGGCCTTGCAGGAAAAGAGCAGTATGAAGCTATTACAAAAGTGCTTACGGATACAAAAAATTCAAGTCCTTACATGGAATATTATGTCCTTGAAGCACTTTGTGAAATGGAACAATATGAAGCTGCATATGACAGAATCAGGTCAAGATATGAAGATATGATGAGTGAGGATTACTCGACTCTCTGGGAATTCTGGGACTCATGGCGTGGTACAAAAAATCATGCATGGAGCGGCGGCCCGCTTGTAATAATGAGTAAGCATTTTGCAGGTATCGTACCTATTGAAGCCGGTTATGAAAAGGTTGAAATCAATCCGCAGTATGCGCTTTCTGACAGTATGACCTGTACTGTGCCCGGTGTGAAAGGTCTGATTACTCTTGACTATAAAAAGACGGCTGATAAATATATCATCAATCTTGCGCTGCCGCAGGATATGAAAGCTGAACTGTATATCCCTGACGGCGCAGATGTAAACATCAATTCCGATGCTTATTTCAGAAATGGTGAATATGTAAACGGAAATGACGGCAATGTTGAGATTACAGAAAAATAATTCAGACAAATTTAAACTGCTCTCTTCGGGGGCAGTTTTTTTGATTGAATTGTATACCCATAATATGATATAATCATATTTACAAATTGAATTTGAAGCAGAGTGTTTATTATGGAATTTAATGAAAATCTGAAAGAATTAAGAAAACAAAAAGGTCTTACGCAGGAGGAACTTGCTCAGCAGCTTTTTGTATCCAGAACAGCAATTTCAAAATGGGAGTCGGGCAGAGGTTATCCGAATATAGATTCGTTAAAAGCTATATCAGTTTTTTTCTCCGTTACTGTTGACGAGCTTTTGTCGGGTGATAAACTGCTGACAATTGCACAAGAAGATAATAAGCGAAATGAAAAGCACTTCCGTGATCTGGTGTTCGGTTTGCTTGATTGCAGTATCTCTTTGTTCTTTTTTCTGCCGTTTTTCGGTCAGGAAACAGGTGATATAATACAGGCGGTGTCTCTTTTATCTCTTACGGGATCAGCATCGTATCTGAAAATTGTTTATCTTATTGTTGTTATCGGAACTGTTGCAATGGGAATTATGACACTGGCTCTTCAGAATTGCTGTAAGAGCTTCTGGGTAAATAATAAAAACAAAATATCGTTGATATTGAATATGATCGGAACGATTGTGTTTATCGTAAGCTTGCAGCCGTATGCGGCAGTTTTTCTTTTCGTATACCTCATAATAAAAGTATTAATGCTTATTAAATGGCGATGACACGGAGAGTATCATTGCTGTGACGCCTTGTTTCTTGAGATTGTTCATGCCGTTTTATATACTAAATTCTGGCATCAGCCAGATATAAAAAAGGTAGGTTGAACAAATGAAAAAAGAAACTCAAAGAAACTTGTTTTTTGCAATATGTCTGCTTACAGCATTTTTGTTGTGGACATTGGCAGTCAGATTTGTTGACGTGCAGGCAATCGGACCGATGGGCTCAACCGTCGGATTTGCAACAATTAACCGTTTTATTCATAACCTTACGGGAGTGAATCTGCATCTTTACAATATCACGGATTGGCTCGGTCTTTTGCCGCTTTTGTTTGTGGCTGTTTTCGGATTCATCGGTCTTATTCAATGGATTAAGAGAAAGCATCTGTTGAAGGTGGATTACAGTATACTTGTTCTCGGCGGATTTTATATCGTTGTTATGGCAATGTATTTGCTTTTTGAAAAAGTTGTTATTAATTACAGACCCGTGCTTATAAACGGATTAATGGAAGCATCTTATCCATCATCGACTACAATGCTAGTGATGTGTGTGATACCAACAGCAATAATGCAGCTTAATACCCGGATAAAGAATAATCTTATCAGACGGATTGTTGTTGTTGAATTAAGTGTATTTATTATGTTTATGGTACTCGGTAGATTTGTTTCGGGGGTGCATTGGTTTACCGATATTATAGGTGGTGCATTACTCAGTATGGGACTTGTACTTCTGTATCGTGCTGTTGTTAATTTAAAAGTCAGATGAATTCCGGTTCCCGGACAGAATTTCTAACTGCTCTCATCGAGGGCAGTTTTTGTTTTGAGATTAAATTGTGTGATAATGGTATAATATAGTCAGGCCGATGAAATAACAATAAGCATGAAAAAACCTCCGCTGAGAAATCAGCAGAGGTAACAGTATGTTTTTTAGTTATTACCAGAAAAGTCCCCATCCCATCCAGAGAACAAATGCAATAACACCGATAACAGCAACAACGACTAACCAACTCATTGTTTTTGTGTTGGATGTGTTCTGAACATTGTTTGACTGTAATACTTCAACAGAAACATTTGCATTAACTGAAGTAAGCTTGTTTTTACAATTATTATTCATGTTAACAGCTGCTGTGGAAATTCCGATGCCGATAGTAGGAGAAGTAAGCATTGTTCTTTTTGCATTCAGCTGATACATAGAAACCAACTGTGTAAGTAATGATACTGCATAATCAAGCTTTGCTTTTTCTGTTGCAGGGTCATTCAATGCTTTTACTGCATCAACATAGCGGTAAAATGCATTGGTAAAGTTTATTGCAGCATTGGACATTTCACCGAGCTTTATGCCGTAACAGTTGCAATATGCACGGAAAAAAGGAGCGTCAATGTTTGATGCGTCATTTATAACAACAAGGTCAAAATGTTTTGCGGCTTCTGTGTGCTGACCGTTTTTCATTTCCTGAACGGCAGTGTCCATCAGGTTTTCAAGATTTAATTCCATTAGATTATCCCCTTTTTACGAGTTTATTTTTTTGGATAAAGTCCAAAATTAGAATACCATAGTATTTTTACAATGTCAAGCAATTTGAGATAATAATATTGTAATATTTGTCGACAGGGGGAAGGTTTATGTTGAGTAAAAGGATATATGAATTGAGATTATCGTTTGGTTGGACACAGGTACAATTAGCTCAGAAGTTGAATATTACAAAACAAACAGTCTCAAATTGGGAAAATGATAATATTCAGCCTTCTGTTGACATGTTGGTAAAGCTTTCAAAGATATTTAATGTTCCTACAGATTATTTGTTGGGACTGACACCCTCTAATTCAATCAATGTCGATGGTCTGCCGTTGGAATTTGTTTCACATCTTGTTCAGATTATCAATGATTATAAACAAAAGTAAGCCGAAGCAGATGTCTGCTCCGGCTTTGATTTTTTTATTGTCTGTAAATTGTTTTCGTTTTCTGTTTCAGGATAAATAACTGTTATTGTTCTGACATTCTTATAAATTATTGTAGACAAAATGTTTTTTTTATTGTAAAATAGTATACAGTTAATTATACGGAGGTTGTTGTTTTGGCACACATCAAAACCATTTTTTATGATAAAGTGGACAGAAATTGTCCTTTGAATGAATATCCCAGACCTCAGTTTCAGCGTGATTTCTGGATGAATCTCAACGGTGAATTTGATTATGCCGTTACAGGTGACGTTGCAACTGCTCCTGAAAAGTACGACGGGAAAATCGTTGTACCTTTCGCAATTGAATCTGCACTTTCAGGTGTTGAAAGAACTTTTATGCCTGACGAAATACTCTGGTACAGAAAGAAGTTCACTCTTTCAGATGAATTTGCAGGCAAGGAAGTAATTATAAACTTTGATGCTGTTGACTGGCAGTGTAAGGTTTATGTCAACGGTAAGTCTGTCGGTGAGCATACAGGCGGTTATAACGCATTTTCTTTCAATATAACATCATTTGTTACTGACGGGGAAAATGAGCTTGTTGTCCGTGTTTATGACCCTACTGACACAGGCTGGCAGCAGAGAGGCAAGCAGGCTATTGAATCACACGGCTTCTGGTATACAGGTACATCAGGTATCTGGCAGACAGTCTGGCTTGAAGCTGTTGACAAGACAAGAATTGAAAAACTCAGACTTCTTCCCGATATTGATAAAGGCACAATAAATGTAAAAACCACAGTATCAGGCAGTGAAGAGTATACTGTTACTGCTAAGATATATGATGGTGAAAAAGAAATCGTAAAGGCTGAGATTTCAGCTGATGCAGATATCTGTGTGCCCGATTTTAAGCTTTGGAGTCCTGAAGAGCCGAATCTTTATGATATGATTCTTGAAGTCAGTGTTGACGGACATGTCAGGGACAGAGTAAAGACATATTTCGGTATGCGTAAGTTCAGCATGGGCAAGGATGCAGACGGATATATGCGTCTTTGTCTTAATAATAAGCCCTACTTCCATAACGGACTTCTTGACCAGGGTTACTGGAGTGACGGCGGTCTTACTCCTCCCTCAGATGAAGCTATGATTTATGATATTCAGAAAATGAAGGATCTCGGCTTCAATATGCTCAGAAAGCATATCAAGACAGAGCCTGCAAGATGGTATTATCATTGCGACAGACTCGGTATGCTTGTATGGCAGGATATGATCAGCGGCGGTAAAGCTCTCAACCTTGTTTATGCAGGTGTTATTCCCACTGCACAGGGCGTATTTGCTCCCATTGCAAGACTTTCAGTCAGTGATAACAGATACAAGCTGTTCAACAGAGATAAGAAGGAATGGCGTGATTTCTTTGAAAAAGAAATGTATGAGATGATGGACGAGCTTTATAATTGTGTTTCTCTTGCAACATGGGTACCCTTCAACGAAGGCTGGGGACAGTTTGATGCAGGCCGTATCGGAAATGATGTAAAGAAATATGATCCTTCAAGACATTGTGACCATGCAAGTGGCTGGTATGACCAGAAGGCAGGCGACTTCAGAAGCATCCATAAATATATTCTTCCCGTCCGTGTTCCTAAAAAGGAAGAAAACAGAGCTTATGTACTCAGTGAATTCGGTGGATATTCACAGGTTCTTGATGATCATGTCTGGAACAAGGAAAAGAGCTTCGGCTATATGATGTATAAGTCAAAGGATGATCTTACAGCAGCATATAAGAAGCTTTACGAAAAGCAGATTATTCCGAAAATAAAGAAGGGTCTGTCAGCACTTGTATATACTCAGGTCAGTGACGTTGAGTTTGAAGTAAACGGTATTCTGACATATGACCGTGCTGTAGTAAAGATTGATGAAGATACAATCAGGGATATCAACAGCAGAATAAAATTATAATCAATAATTATTTTAAGATGTAGGTGTTTGTTATGAAAACATGTCCTGTATGCGGAAAAGTGTATTCTGAAGGTGCATTCTGTGAGGATTGCGGTGTAATGCTTATTGAAGAGGTGAAACAGCCTGTAAATTCTTCTGTGTCTGCAAATAAACCTGCAGGTAATAACAGTAAGATCATAATTGCTGTGCTTGCAGTGCTGCTCGTTGCGGCACTTGCCGTTGCAGGTGTTTTTGCCTACAGAAGCTTCAGCGGAAAAAAAGACGATGACAGTGTAAACAGCAATGTGCCTGCTGCTGAAGAAAGCTATGCTGAAACAACGGCAGCAGATGTTCAGCATGTTGAAATCACACCTGAAACAACAATGCCCGAAAGCACAACAAGAAGCATTATGGTTGAAACAAGCAAGGATGAGGCTTATGCATCATTCAACAGATTCTATAAGAGCTATATTTATGCAATCAACGAATATAACGGCTCATACATAACAGACTGTACTCCTCAGGTACGTAGTGATATGGTTGAACGTTTTGAAATCAATAAAAAATCATTGTTCGATCTTAAATCCATTGATTTTGATGAAAGCACTGTCAATGCGAGAGAAGTCGGCGGCGGCGTTGAGTATACCTTCTTTGTCAATTGTAAGACCATGCTTTACAACCGTGTCACATATGAGCAGAAGAGTCCTAATTACTCCTGTTGGCAGGTAACTGTCAGATATGAAAACGGTACATATCAGGTTACAGAAATGATCAGAGATGATGACCATATCATGAGTGCAAATCTTCATACTGTTTATGACAGTGAGGAATTGTTCTGATTGTCACCCTGAAAATCATTATGGTTGACAATTTGATGTAATTGTGTTAAAATCACCTCGTATGACGGGGTGATTTTTTTTGCGTGCAAAACGTACTTATAATATTATTTCAACAGCACTTATGGCTGCAATTATTGTTGTCTGTTCATGGATTACGATTCCCTTCGGATCAGTACCTTTTACAATGCAGACCTTTGCCGTATTTGTTGCAGCACTGATTCTCGGACCATTGAAGGGCGTAATTGCAGTTGTGCTGTATCTGCTTCTGGGAATAGTCGGACTGCCGGTTTTCTCAGCCTTTCAGGCAGGTCCCGGTGTGCTGATGGGCGCAACGGGCGGTTTTCTTCTCGGTTTTATCTTTATTCCGCTTGTGGGCGGATTATTTGACGTGAAATTCAGAAATACATTGCTTTCAGCTGCAGGTCTGCTTCTCGGTCTTATTTTATGTTATGTGACAGGGACTTTGTGGTATGCTTTTGTATGGCTTGATTCAGCCTCTGTTCCGGCAGTAATCACAACGAGCGTATTGCCGTATGTGATTCCCGATATTATCAAATGCATTCTCGCTCTTGTTGTGGCGAAAAAAGTCAATTCACTCACGAAAGGACGGTTGGTATGAGTATCTGCGAAATGATTCTTGAAACCTTTGAAAAAAACAAAGGCGTGTATATTTCAGGCGCAGCACTTGCAAAGGACTTGGGTATCAGCCGTAATGCTGTCTGGAAAAATGTCAGAAATCTTCAGGCAAAAGGATATGAAATAAAGGCTGTTACAAATAAAGGCTATATTCTTTCAGATTCAAGTGACATCCTTTCTGCTCAGAGTATATCAAAATATATCAGTGATAAGCGTATAAAAGTTGAGTACAGAGATTGTGTCACATCTACAAATATGCTTGTGCGCAGTATGGCAGAGGATTCGGAAGAAGAAGGTCTGTTGCTGGTAGCTGCCGAGCAGACTCAGGGTAAAGGCAGACTCGGAAGAAGCTTTTCTTCACAGAAGGGGACAGGGGTATATTTCAGTCTTCTGCTAAGACCGGAGCTGAGTCCCTCGGATTCATTGCTTATTACTACCTGTGCGGCTGTTGCTGTCTCAAAGGCTATAAATGAGATTTCAGGCAAACAGCCTTTGATAAAATGGGTCAATGATATTTATCTGAATGACCGTAAGGTCTGCGGCATACTTACTCAGGCGGCATTTGATTCCGAAAATAACAAGCTTGCATATGCAGTCCTCGGAATAGGTATAAACATCAGCTTTGACGGAAAGTGTATTCCCGAAGAAATACGGAATATCGCAGGCAGTGTGTTTGAAAATGAAATAATACCCGTTGAAGCGGCAAGCCGTATAATCGGCAGGATAGTTGATATTTTTATGAGTGAATACGACAGACTTACAGAAAAAAGCTTTCTTGATTATTACAGAAAGCATTCGTATCTTGACGGTAAGGAAATAACCGTTATAAAGCCTGACGGTGAATACAATGCCGTAGCTGTGGGTATAAATGATGATCTGAGTCTTGAAGTAAGAACTGAAAACGGTGAAACAAACCGCATTTTTACAGGTGAAGTCAGCACAAGAGTGAAGGGAGATAAATTATGAAAAAAATAATTTTATTTATATTTATGTTGAGTATGATAGCTGTATTTTCTGCATGCTCTGATAATAAAACGGCAGATATTTCAGATTCTGATTCGGCTTATGAATCAATGTCAGTTGCAGTGGAAAACGGTAATTTTGAAGAGGCTATGGCTTACTATGAAAACGGTGCGGCAGATTCAGGCGAAGCAGCTCTCAATTCACTTTATTACCATGCCCATGCAATGACCTGCTATGAAACCAAGGGCTGTATCGGTTACGCCTTTGACCTTATTTCTGAAAAGAGCGCAGACGTTTCCGACTCGGCAGAAGAGTCCCTTGAAAAGCTGCGTGCTCATACAGAAAGCTTTGACGGTGCATATCAGTGCAATTCCTATTCTTATCTTTATTTTTCTGACGGAAAAATTGCAATAGGTGACGGTGTACAGCTGACAGGTGAAAACTACTGCAGTGGTGAGCTTGTATATATTGATAATGTATATTACTGGGCAAATCACAATGACAGCGGAGACGATACACTTCTTTACAAAATAGAAAAGACAGAAGACACAGTGATTCTGACTTCTGTTGAAGGTTCTGCTGATATGTATTCAGGGGAATATAAAAAATTTCCCACTGATATGCCTATACTTATGTATTGAAGCACTTGACATGTGTGATATAATGATTGACAGATATTTTATTTCTTTCTGAAAGGTGAAAATAATGACTAAAATTGATATTTTTTCAGGTTTTCTTGGTGCAGGAAAAACAACTCTTATCAAGAAGCTTATAAAAGAAGCTTATGCAGGCGAAAAGCTTGTACTTATTGAAAACGAATTCGGTGAAATTGGTATTGACGGTGGCTTTCTTCAGGATGCAGGCGTTGAAATTACCGAGATGAACTCAGGCTGTATCTGTTGCTCACTTGTGGGTGACTTCGGAAAGGCTCTTGAAAAAGTTCTTGATGAATACAAGCCCGACAGAATCCTTATCGAGCCTTCAGGTGTCGGAAAGCTCAGTGATGTTATCAAGGCTGTTCTTAAAATTGAGTCTCACGATATTGAGCTTGACGGCTTTACTGCTGTTGTTGATGCAGGGAAGTGCAAAATGTATATGAAGAATTTCGGTGAATTCTTTAACGATCAGATTGAACACGCAGGCACAATCGTGCTCAGCCGTTCAGGTGACGTGTCCGACGAAAAGCTCGCAACTGCAGTTGAGCTTCTCAGAAAGCACAACGATAAAGCTGTTATTATTACTACACCCTGGGAGCAGCTTGAGGGTAAGCAGATTGCTCTTGCTATTGAAAGAAAGGATACTCTTTCAGCACAGCTTGACGAGCTTATTGAAACTCATGAGCACCATCATCACCACGATGAAGATCGCGATTGCGGATGCCACGACCACGAGCATCATCACCATCATCACCACGATGAAGAATGTGACTGCGGATGCCATGACCATGAGCATCATCACC
>JAFYUD010000001.1 GCA_017549665.1 Clostridia bacterium
AAGAACGAAAATCACGTTATTGTTCATCTTTATAACTCAACATCAGTTGCACAGCGTGAGCAGGTGTTCAGAAAGAGCAAGGATCAGATCAAGCAGATCGCTATCGAAGGCGCAAAACTCTTCGATTCTCTTGCAAAGGAATACGGTGTCAAGTACCGTTATGAATATTCACCCGAATCATTCACAGGTACAGAGCCTGAATATGCTCTTGAAGTATGCAATGCTGTTCTTGATATCTGGCAGCCTACAGCTGACAGAAAGGTTGTTATCAATCTTCCCGTTACTGTTGAGCATTCAATGCCCCATGTTTACGCAAATCAGGTTGAGTACATGAGCAATAACCTCAAGTACAGAGAGAATGTTGAAATTTCACTTCATCCCCATAATGACAGAGGCTGTGCAGTTGCAGACTGTGAGCTTGGTCTTCTTGCAGGTGCTGACCGTATCGAAGGTACACTCTTCGGCAACGGTGAAAGAACAGGTAATGCAGACATCGTCACACTCGGCATGAATATGTATTCTCAGGGTGTTGATCCCGAGCTTGATTTTTCAGATATGCCCGAAATCGTAGCTGTTTACGAAAAGGTAACAAGAATGTCGGTTTACGAGCGTTCACCCTATTCAGGTAACCTTGTTTTTGCTGCTTTCTCAGGCTCACATCAGGATGCTATTGCAAAGGGTATGAAATACAGAGAGGATACAAACTGCGAGCATTGGACAGTACCTTATCTTCCCATCGACCCCAAGGATGTTGGCAGAGAGTACAAGACAGACGTTATCAGAATCAACTCTCAGTCAGGCAAGGGCGGTATCGGCTATCTTCTTGAAAAGCAGTACGGCTACATTCTTCCCATGAAGATGCGTGAGGACGTCGGTTACTGTGTAAAGGACGTTTCCGACAAGGGACACAAGGAGCTTCAGCCTGATGAGGTATTCGGCGTATTCACAGACAATTACGTGAATATCATCGACGGTCCTGTCAAGTATATGGATTGTCACTTCGTACGTAAGAATGACACTGTTGCATATCTTACGTTTGAAAAGGACGGCGTTGTTGACGATATCGCAGGTAACGGTAACGGTTCACTTGACGCTGTTGTTAAAGCACTTCATAAGGGCGGTATTAAATTCGACCACCTTGAATATACAGAGCATGCTCTTAATATGGGCTCAACCTCAAAGGCTGTTTCATACGTGAGCATCACTATGGAAGACGGTAAGGTTTCATGGGGTGTAGGTATTGATGACGATATTATTCTTTCATCTGTATACGCACTTTTCTCAGCTATCAACCGTTACGAGAAGAATAAATAAGGAGAGTAAATAAAATGGGTATGACAATGACACAGAAGATTCTTGCTGCTCATGCAGGTCTCGAATCTGTTGAAGCAGGTCAGCTTATCATGGCTAAGCTTGACCTTGTATTAGGTAATGACATCACATCACCTGTTGCTATAAACGAATTCAGCAAAAACGGTTTTGATAACGTTTTTGATAACACAAAGATTGCAATGGTTATGGACCACTTTGTTCCCAATAAGGACATCAAGGCTGCACAGCAGACAAAGCAGTGCCGTACATTTGCAAAGAGCTTCAATATCACAAATTACTACGATGTAGGTGAAATGGGCATTGAGCATGCACTTATTCCCGAAAAGGGTCTTGCAGCTCCCGGTGACTGTATCATCGGCGCTGACTCACATACATGTACATACGGTGCTCTCGGTGCATTCTCAACAGGTATCGGCTCAACTGATATGGCTGCAGGTATGGCTACAGGTAAAGCATGGTTCAAGGTGCCTTCTGCAATCAAGTTCACACTTACAGGTGCTCTTCAGAAGGGTGTTTCAGGTAAGGACGTAATTCTTCACATCATCGGTATGATCGGTGTTGACGGTGCTCTTTACCGTTCAATGGAATTCACCGGTGAAGGTCTTCACTCTCTTTCAATGGATGACAGACTTGCAATGGCTAACATGGCTATCGAAGCAGGTGCAAAGAACGGTATCTTTGAAGTTGATGAAAAGACACTTGAATATGTAAACGGCAGAGTCAACCGTGAATTCACTGTATATAAGGCTGATGAAGACGCAGTTTACGATGAAGAATACGTTATCAATCTTTCAGAAATCGTTTCAACTGTTGCTTGTCCTCATCTTCCCGAAAACACAAGACCTGCATCAGAGCTTACAGACATCGTTCCCGATCAGGTTGTTATCGGTTCATGTACAAACGGCAGAATTTCAGACATGAAGGCTGCTGCTGAAATCCTTAAGGGTAAGAAGGTTGCAAAGGATATCAGATGTATCGTTATCCCCGCAACACAGTCAATTTACAAGGAGTGCATCAAGCTCGGCTATATGGATATTTTTATTGATGCAGGCTGTGCTGTTTCAACTCCCACATGCGGTCCCTGTCTCGGCGGTTACATGGGTATTCTTGCTGATGATGAAATTGCAGTTGCTACAACTAACCGTAATTTCGTAGGCAGAATGGGCGCAAAGAGCTCAAAGATTTACCTTGCAAGTCCTGAGGTAGCAGCTGCAACAGCAGTTGTCGGACACATCGTAGATCCTAAGGAGGTTATGGAATAATGAACGTAAAAGGTAAAGTACATAAGTACGGTGACAATATAGATACAGACGTTATCATCCCTGCAAGATACCTTAATACAGCTAACCACAAGGAGCTTGCTGCTCACTGTATGGAAGATATCGATACAGAATTCGTAAACAAGGTATCAGACGGCGATATCATGGTAGGCGATGCAAACTTCGGCTGCGGCTCTTCAAGAGAGCATGCTCCCATCGCAATCAAGGAATCCGGCATTTCATGTGTTATTGCTTCAACCTTTGCAAGAATTTTCTACAGAAATGCTATCAATATCGGTCTTGCAATTCTTGAGTGTCCCGAAGCAAGTGAGAAAATTGCTGACGGAGATGAAGTTGCTGTTGACTTCGATACAGGTGTTATCACAAACATCACAAAGAATGAGGAATATAAGGCTCAGCCTTTCCCCGAATTTATAAAAGAGATTATCTCCGCAAACGGACTTCTCAATTCACTTAAGTGAGGGAAAATATTATGAAAAAAGTTATTACTGTCCTCAAGGGTGACGGAATCGGCCCTGAAATAGTAGATGAAGCACTCAAGGTGCTTGATAAGGTTGCTCAGAAGTACAACCATGAATTTGAGTATAAATACGTTGATATCGGCGGTTGCTCAATCGACAAGTTCGGTGTGCCTATCACAGAAGAGGGTATGGCTCAGTGTAAGGCTTGCGACAGTGTCCTTCTCGGCGCTGTAGGCGGCCCCAAGTGGGATAATGTTGATCCTTCAATCAGACCCGAAAAGGCTCTTCTTGCAGTAAGAAGTGAGCTTGGTCTTTTTGCAAATCTCCGTCCCACAAAGCTTTTCCCCCAGCTTGCTGATGCATCACCCCTCAAGCCTTCAATTGTAGGTGACGGTATCGACCTTCTTATCGTCCGTGAGCTTACAGGCGGTATCTACTTCGGTAAGAGAACAACAGGCGAGGAAAACGGTGAGAAGTTTGCTGCTGACGAGCTTAAGTATTCAGAGCACGAAATCGAAAGAATCGGCAGAGTAGCATTTGAGTCTGCAAGAAAGAGAAGAGGCAAGGTTTCATCAGTTGATAAGGCTAATGTTCTTGATTCTTCAAGACTCTGGAGAAGCGTTATGTACCGTCTTGCCGAGGAATATTCAGACGTTGAGTACGAGGATATCCTTGTTGACAACACAGCTATGCAGCTTATCAGAAATCCCGGAAGATTTGATGTTGCAGTTACAGAGAATATGTTCGGTGATATCCTTTCTGACGAAGCAAGTATGCTTACAGGCTCAATCGGCATGATGCCCTCAGCAAGCCTTTCAGAAGGTACACTCGGCATGTATGAGCCTATCCACGGCTCTGCACCTGACATTGCCGGTATGGATATCGCAAATCCTCTCGGTACAATCCTTTCAGCAGCTATGATGCTCCGTTACTCATTTGACATGATTGAGGAAGCAGATGCTATCGAAAATGCAGTAAATGCAGTTCTTGACGACGGCTACAGAACAGGCGATATCATGCAGGAAGGCATGAAGCAGGTAAAGTGTTCAGAAATGGGTACTCTTGTAGCTGATAAACTTTAATTTTAATCTTGATATTTATTGAATAATGTAGTATAATATCTTAATAATTCGCAATTTTCGACACCTGATAGTTTTATCTTGTTTCGTGAATTGATTAGCGTGGTGAAGTAATGAAATTATCGGGATCTGAAATACTTATCAGAACACTGATAGAACAGAATGTAGATGTTGTTTTCGGTTATCCTGGCGGACAGGTTATTCATATTTATGATACACTGTATATGCATCAGGATGAAATAAAGCATGTTCTTACAGCTCACGAGCAGGGCGCATCACATGCGGCTGACGGTTATGCAAGATCCACAGGTAAGGTTGGTGTTGTTATTGCAACATCAGGCCCCGGTGCTACAAATCTCGTTACAGGTATTGCAACTGCATATCTTGATTCAATCCCTCTTGTAGCTATCACCGGTAACGTTTCAAACGACCTTATCGGCAGAGACAGCTTCCAGGAAGTTGATATCACCGGTGTTACAATGCCCGTTACAAAGCATAATTTCTTTGTTAACAAGGTATCCAAGCTTGCTGATACTGTAAGAGAGGCTTTCAGACTTGCTCAGTCAGGCAGACCCGGTCCTGTGCTTATTGATATTCCCAAGGATGTTCAGATTGCTCAGTGGGACTATGAGCCTCAGGGAGCAGTTGAAGCTGATGAAAAGAAGTCTGCAGACGTTGATGATATTGCTCAGGCAGTGCAGCTTATAAATGAATCAGAAAGACCTTATATCTATTGCGGCGGCGGTGTTATTTCTTCAGGTGCATCCGAGGAAGCTGTGGCGCTTGCTGAAAAGATTGACGGTGTTATCGGTTGTTCATTCATGGGACTTTCCGCAGTACCTACAGATAACGAAAGATTCTATGGTATGCAGGGTATGCATGGTCATTATGCTTCTTCAAAAGCACAGCATAAGGCAGACCTTATTGTTGCAATCGGTGCCCGTTTCAGCGACAGAGCAACAGGTAATAAGGCAAAATATGCACCCGGTGCAAAGATAGTTCATATTGATATTGATAATGCTGAGATTGATAAAAACATTCCTGCTCATTGCGGTGTATGCGGTGATCTGAAGCTCACACTTGAGAAGATCATTGCTGCAGTTGATGAAAAGAAGCATCAGGAATGGATTGACTCAGTAAAGGAATATGATGCATTTGAGAAATCAAGAATTCCTCATCCGTCAATCATGAATCCTTACAACATTATTGATGTTATAAACAGAACAGTAACTCCTGACACATGTATTGCTACAGACGTTGGTCAGCATCAGATGTGGGTAGCTCAGTTCTGTAAATTCTCAAAGCCCAGAAAGTTTATTTCAAGCGGCGGTCTGGGTACTATGGGCTTCGGTCTCGGTGCAGCAATCGGATCACAGATCGGCTCAGGTAAAAAGAGCGTACTTATAACAGGTGACGGAAGCTTCGGCATGTGTCTCAATGAGCTTGCTACAGTTTCTTCTTATGATATTCCTGTTGTTATTGTCGTTGTTAATAATGGTGTTCTCGGAATGGTCCGTCAGTGGCAGACCCTTTTCTTCAAGAAACACTATTCAAATACAATTCTTGACAGAAAAACTGATTTTGTCAGACTTGCAGAAGCCTTCGGTGTCAAGGGATACCGTTGTACAGAAATGTCAGACTTTGAAAAGACTATGAAAGAAGCCTTTGAAAGTGACGGACCTGCACTTATTGAATGTTTTGTAGATAAGGATGAAATGGTTCTTCCTATGCTTCCTCCCGGCGGCTCAATGGATGATATTATTGTAGAAAGGATCGGTGACTGATAATGGGCAGACATATTCTTTCCGTTTTTGTCCGTAATCAGTACGGCGTTCTTGCAAGAGTTTCAAGCATGTTCAGAAGAAGAGGCTTCAATATTGACACTCTTACCGTTGGTGAAACAGAAGATCCTGATTATTCAAGAATGACTGTTACATTCGTCGGTGATATTGCAATAAAGAATCAGATTATGAGACAGCTTGAAAAAATGCCCGATGTAGTTCGTATCACAGAACTCAAGAAGGGCGACAGTGTCTCAAGAGAGCTTGTTCTTATCAAGATTAAGAACGGCAGAGACACAAGACAGGACATCATGTCCGTTGTTGATATTTTCAGAGCTAAAATCGTAGATTACGGTACAGAGGCTATGACTATTGAAATAACAGGTGAAACATCAAAGATTGATGCTTTCGTTGATCTTGTCAAGGAATTCGGCATTATAGAGATGTGCAGAACGGGTATCGTTTCTCTTCAGAGAGGCTCGGAAAGCATTCTCAGCAATACAAAAGCAAATTAATTAAAGGAGATCTTTAATATGTCAAATACAACAGCAAAAGTATATTATCAGCAGGATTGTGACCTTAACAGACTCAGCGGCAAGACAGTTGCTATCATCGGTTACGGTTCACAGGGTCACGCACACGCACTCAACCTCAAGGAGAGCGGTGTTCACGTAGTTATCGGTCTTTACGAAGGCTCAAAGAGCTGGGCAAAGGCTGAAGCAGCAGGCTTCGAAGTTTACACTTCAGCAGAAGCTGCAAAGGTAGCAGACGTTATCATGATCCTCATCAATGACGAACTTCAGGCAAAGCTTTACAAGGAAAGCATCGAGCCCAACCTTACAGCAGGCAAGACTCTTGCATTCGCACACGGCTTCAACATTCACTACGGCTGCATCAAGCCCCCCAAGGATGTTAACGTTATCATGATCGCTCCCAAGGGTCCCGGACACACAGTAAGAAGTGAATATCAGGCAGGTAAGGGTGTTCCTTGTCTTATCGCTATCGAGCAGGACGCTACAGGCGACGCTCTTGAAATCGGTCTTGCATACGCTCTCGGTATCGGCGGCGCTCGTGCAGGTGTTCTTGAGACAAACTTCCGTACAGAAACAGAAACAGACCTCTTCGGTGAACAGGCTGTTCTTTGCGGTGGTGTATGTGCTCTTATGCAGGCAGGCTTCGAGACTCTCGTTGAAGCAGGCTACGACCCCAGAAACGCTTACTTCGAGTGTATCCACGAAATGAAGCTTATCGTTGACCTTATTTACCAGAGTGGTTTCGCAGGTATGAGATACTCAATTTCAAACACTGCTGAATACGGCGACTACATCACAGGTCCTAAGGTTATCACAGAAGAAACAAAGAAGGCTATGAAGAAGGTTCTTGCTGATATTCAGGACGGTACTTTCGCTAAGGAATTCCTTCTTGATATGTCTGATGCAGGTGCACAGGTTCACTTCAAGGCTATGAGAAAGCTTGCAGCAGAGCATCCCGCTGAGGTTGTCGGTGAAGAAATCCGTAAGCTTTACAGCTGGAATGATGAAGCAAAGCTTATCAACAACTAATTAACATTGTCTTAATCTGCATCAGCCGATTTATCGGTTGGTGCAGTTTTGCCCGAATGGAGGTATAAAAATGCTCAGTGATAATATCAAGAACGGTGCTATAAACGCACCTCACAGATCACTTTATCATGCACTGGGTCTTACAGATGAAGAGATTTCAAAGCCCCTTATCGGTATTGTAAGCTCTTATAATGAGATTGTTCCCGGTCATATGAACATTGATAAAATCGTCGATGCAGTAAAGCTCGGTGTTGCATCAGCAGGCGGTACACCTGTTGTTTTCCCTGCAATTGCAGTATGTGACGGTATTGCTATGGGTCATAAGGGAATGAAGTACTCACTGGTTACACGTGACCTTATTGCTGACTCAACTGAGGCTATGGCTCTTGCTCACGGTTTTGATGCTCTTGTTATGGTTCCCAACTGTGATAAGAATGTTCCCGGTCTTCTTATGGCTGCAGCAAGACTTAATATTCCCTGTATTTTTGTCAGCGGCGGCCCCATGCTTGCAGGTAAGGTCGACGGCAAGAAAACAAGCCTTTCAATGATGTTTGAGGCTGTAGGTGCTCATTCTGCAGGTAAGATCGACGATGCAAAGCTTCACGAATTTGAGTGCAAGACTTGTCCCACCTGCGGATCATGCTCAGGTATGTACACTGCAAACTCAATGAATTGCCTTACAGAAGCTATCGGTATGGGTCTTCGTGGCAACGGTACAATTCCTGCAGTATATTCTGCAAGAATTGAGCTTGCAAAGCATGCAGGTATGAAGATCATGGAGCTTGTCAAGAGAGATATCAGACCCCGTGATATCATGACAAAGGAAGCATTTGAA
Organism: Clostridia bacterium; assembly: GCA_017549665.1. The sequence goes on from JAFYUD010000001.1 coordinate 8,331, forward strand.
AATGCTCTTACAGTTGATATGGCTCTGGGCTGTTCAACAAATACTATGCTCCATCTTCCTGCAATTGCACACGAATGTGAAATTGACATTGACCTTGATATTGCAAACGATATCAGTAAGAAGACTCCCAACCTCTGCCATCTTGCTCCTGCAGGCAGAACATATATGGAGGATCTTGATGAAGCTGGCGGCGTATATGCTGTTATGAATGAGCTTAACAAGAAAGGTCTTCTTCATACTGATCTTATTACTGCTACAGGAAAGACTGTTGGTGAGAATATTGCGAATGCATATAATCTCGATCCTGAAACAATCAGACCTATAGAGAATCCCTTCAGTGAAACAGGCGGTATCGCAGTTCTTAAGGGTAATCTTGCTCTTGACGGCTCTGTTGTCAAGCGTTCTGCAGTTGCCCCCGAAATGCTCGTACACGAAGGACCTGCAAAGGTGTTCGATTGCGAAGAGGATGCTCAGGCAGCTATCAACGGCGGCAAAATTGTTGCAGGTGACGTTGTTGTTATCCGTTACGAAGGCCCCAAGGGTGGCCCCGGTATGAGAGAAATGCTCAATCCCACATCTTCAATTGTCGGTATGGGACTCGGCAGCTCAGTTGCTCTTATTACTGACGGTCGTTTCAGCGGTGCAACAAGAGGTGCATCAATCGGTCACGTTTCTCCCGAAGCTGCATCAGGCGGTATCATCGGTATTGTTGAAGACGGTGACATCATCAGCATTGACATTCCTGCAAACAAGCTTGAACTCAAAGTTCCTCAGGAAGTTATCGATGAAAGAATGAAGAACTTTGTTCCCAAGACAAAGGAGCTTTCAGGCTACCTCAAGCGTTATGCATCAATGGTAGAAAGCGGCTCAAAAGGCGCTATTATCAATAAATAAGAAGTGAAACCCGTTATGGATAAATTAAAATTGCTTTCAATAAGACTCAGAGCTGTGGCAGTATTCAGAAATCTTCTTGATGATTCTGTTATAAATGCACTTTCACAGCTTCTTTTGTCTCTTGATTCTGACATTGAAACTCAGGTTGACAAGTACGGTAAGTTTGTGTATGAGCTTTACACTCACACCGACAATCTGAGTAAGTACATACTCAATATTGTTACTGACGATGAAAATGTATTCATCAAAAAGGTAGCAAACAGCAATATTGTTTCTGATGAACTTACAGAATGCGTCAAGTCAGAGCTTGCAGTGTTTGCAGAAATTGCATCACTTACAAGAGAGGATTTCAGGGGAGTAATCGGTTTTGACGGTTATCTGCCCGTATGGAATACTACTGAGATTGATTTTGAAAATGAATATTTCAGAAGAAGAGACGAAATCGGCAGATTCGGCTACGGAATTTACGCAAAGTACTATATGTTCTGCGTAAAAGACGGTGCAGTTGTACCCGTCAAGCATCCTGACCCCGTTACACTTGCAGAATTGTCAGGCTATCAGAATGAAAGAGCAGCTGTAATCAATAATACAAAGGCTCTTCTTGCAGGTAAGCCAGCTGCAAATATTCTGCTTTCAGGTGATGCAGGTACAGGTAAATCATCCACAATCAAGGCTGTTGTCAATGAATTCAAGGATGAAGGTCTGAGAATCATTGAAATCAGAAAGGATCAGCTTATTGATATTCCTCAGATTGTCGATGAACTTAACTCAAATCCGCTGAAATTCATTCTCTTTATTGATGACCTTTCATTCAATCAGACTGATGATAATTTCAGTGCGCTTAAGGCGATTCTTGAAGGCTCAGTTGCTGCAAAGTCAGGTAACGTTGTAATTTACGCAACAAGTAACCGCAGACACATTGTAAGAGAGTCATTCAAGGACAGAGATGCAAGTGATGACATTCATCGTAACGACACTGTTCAGGAGCTTATGTCACTTTCTGAGCGCTTCGGTCTGTGTATAACATTTGTCAAGCCCGGAAAAGAGTGCTATCTTGACATTATGAAGAATATTGCCGCATCTCACAATATCGAGGTTACAGAGCAGCTTTGTATGGAGGCTGAACGATTTGCCCTTCTCAAGGGCGGTAGAAGTGCCCGTGTTGCAAAGCAATTCATAGACGGTGTTTTATCCGAATAATTAATATGAAAGGAAGATATATATGAATAATATTCCTGTTGTAAAAACTGCAGTTGTTGCTGTATCAAGAGACTGTTTCCCCATGTCACTTTCAGAGGGCAGAAGAAAGAATCTTGTAGACGCATACAAGGCAAAGTACGGTGATATCTACGAATGTCCCGTTTGTATCGAAAATGAAAAGGATATGCTCAGAGCACTTGAAGATATCAAGGCAGCAGGCTGCAATGCGCTTGTTGTTTATCTCGGAAACTTCGGTCCCGAGTCATCAGAGACACTTCTTGCTAAATATTTTGACGGTCCTGTAATGTTTGTTGCAGCTGCTGAGGAAACAGGTAACGACCTTATCGACGGCAGAGGCGACGCATACTGCGGTATGCTCAACGCAAGCTACAATCTCAAGCTCAGAAATATCAAGGCATTTATCCCCGAGTATCCCGTAGGTACAGCAGATGATTGCGCTGATATGATTGCTGAGTTTGTTCCCGTTGCAAGAGCTGTAATCGGTCTTAAGAATCTCAAGATTATTTCTTTCGGTCCCAGACCTCAGGACTTCCTTGCATGTAATGCTCCCATTGCTCCTCTTTACGAGCTTGGCGTTGAAATCGAGGAAAATTCAGAGCTTGACCTTTTTGAGGCATTCAATAACCATGCAGGTGATGAAAGAATTCCTGCTGTTGCTGCTGAAATGGCTGCAGAGCTTGGTGCAGGCAACAAAAAGCCTGAGATTCTTGAAAAGCTCGCTCAGTATGAAATCACTCTTCTTGACTGGGTAGAGGCTCACAAGGGCTCAAGAGAATTTGTTACAATCGCAGGTAAGTGCTGGCCCGCATTCCAGACACAGTTCGGATTCGTGCCTTGCTACGTAAACGGCAGACTTGCTGCAAAGGGTATTCCCGTTTATTGTGAGGTTGATATTTACGGTACACTCAGTGAGTACATCGGTTCATGCATCAGTCAGGACGCTGTTACTCTTCTTGATATCAATAATTCAGTTCCTGCTGATATGTACAACGAATATATCAAGCCTAATTATAACTATACTCTCAAGGATACATTCATGGGCTTCCACTGCGGTAATACTCCCATCTGTAAGCTCAGCTTCGGTGAAATGAAGTATCAGAGAATCATGGCAAGAAATCTTCCCGTTGAGGTTACAAACGGTACTCTCGAGGGTGATATCGCTCCCGGCGAAATCACATTCTACAGACTTCAGAGCACAGCAGATGCAAAGCTCAGAGGTTATGTAGCACAGGGTGAGGTTCTTCCCGTAAAGACAAATTCATTCGGTGGTATCGGCGTATTTGCTATCCCCGAAATGGGCAGATTCTACCGTCATGTTCTTATTGAAAAGAATTATCCCCATCACGGTGCAGTAGCATTCGGTCACTACGGTAAGGCTATTTACAATGTATTCAAGTACCTTGGTGTTGAGGATATCGGCTTCAATCAGCCTGTAGGTATGCTTTATAAAACTGAAAATCCCTTCGGTTAATTCATAATTTTCCTCCTTATAACATATTATTGAATGATATGTTATGAGGAGGTTTTTTTCTTGAAAACTCTTGTTGAAGAAAGAGCTGTGGAGCTTGGTGAATATATTGTTGAACATAAAACTACAGTAAGGGCAACGGCAAAGCAATTCGGTATTTCCAAAAGTACAGTTCATTCTGATGTTTCAGGTAAGCTTAAAAGGATAAGTCCGTCACTTTATAATGAGGTGAGAAAGGTTCTTGATGATAACAAGGCACAACGCCATATCAGGGGAGGACTTGCGACAAAGGAAAAGTACCTGAGTAAAAGAAAATAAAAGAAAAAGTCAACTGAAAAGTTGACTTGCTAAGGACATAAAAAGGGGTAATACGGTTATCCGCATTACCTCTCATTTTTTTATTTCCGGATCTGTTGCAGTGAGTAAGGTTACTGTTAAACCTTATTTTTCCTTTGCGGAAGAGTGATATTGTTGTCTTACGGCCAATATATTCAACGCAAAAGGACGGCTTTATTTGTTCTGTGAACAGAATTGTGCGGCTTTTTCAAATAATTCAGTTCTGTTTGAAACCTCAAGCTTTCTGAAGATTCCTGATGTATGTTTTTTTATGGTACTTTCTGTAACAAAAAGCTCTTCTGCAATTTCTTTTCTTTTTTTGTTTATCAGCAGAAGCTTCAGAACTTCTTTTTCACGCTGTGATAATGCATCAGCCGCAGTCCAGTCAGAAATTATGAAATCTATCTGTTCTGCACTGAATGAATATCTTGTTTCCTGCACATGAATTTCTGCAGCAGGTGCTTTTTCTGTTGTTTCTGCGATAATCTGTGTATCGGCAAGTCCGTAATCCTGAAGTATTCCGTAAAGAAAAAGAATAAGACATTCTGTGATAATATAAGAAATTGAAAGGAATTCGAATCCTGCACCGATGATATTTTCAACCAGCCATATTGTTATGTTTCCGATTACAACAACTGCAAAAAATGCAGAATGCTTTATTGAGATTACAGTGTGCTTTGCTGCTGTGTAAATAATGATGATCACCATTGCTGCAAAGTAACCGAAGAGGAAAACTTTAAATAAATTGTGAAGCGGGCCGTATTCCTTAATCAGTACTGCTGTGCCGTCGATTATTTCAAGTGATACGTCTTTATAATAAATCGGCAGCCAGCCACCGCTTCCTGCCACAAAAAGCACTGCAGAATTGAATACAATCAGAATTCTCGGCAGCCATTTAGGGTAATTTAACATCGACAGATTCATAATCATCATCAGCATACAAAGGGGGAGAAATACGCTGCCCATATATGCTATTCTGTTTGCCCACAGCGCTGTGTTCAGTGTTTTTGACACGGACAGAAGGAAATATCCGAAATCGCAGACCATAACACTGATAAACAGGCACATCAGCCAGATGTCACGTTTTCTGTCTGCGTAAAAATATACTCCTGTCATAATAACGGCAACAGCGAATGCTATACCGTAAAATAATGTCATGTTATTCCTCCTTTTCCGTAATATCTATTTCAATTGAATTCCGCATACAGAAAGAATAGAATTTTCCGAGTGTCGCCATCTGCGGTGTTCTGTTTTCCCGTTCCCATCTGCTGACAGTTGCATAAGAAATACCCATCTGTTCGGCAAGCTGTGTCTGTGTAAGCTGAAGAATCATTCTCACGCACCTGACCTGTTCGGGAAAGGTCATATCTTTTACTCTAAGTTTCATGTAAAAACCTCATTGTATAATATAGCATAATATAGCATAAATTTGCATTAAAGTCAAATGTCAGAATTAAAAGTATTTTTCTGTTTGTTTGTGCATATTTTACAATCCCGACAGCCGATTTTTGACATGGTAGCCCTTAAGGTAGCCCTTTTTTTATAAAAGTGTACCTGAGGGCTACTTATTTTGTGCGTTTTTAAAGGGTAAAATAATATTGCAAATCAAAATAAGGAGGTAATGCGATGCTTAAACCTGTGACAAAAAGATTTGCAGACAAATCATCAATGAAAAAATTTGAGTTTGAATTTTATTGTGATTGCTGCAACAAACCGATACAGACCCAGACATATGAGTTCGTATCAGGATTCAGCAATAAGACATTTCTTAATGCTGATGAAAGGGAAGCTAGAGCAATTATCTATGCAAGTGATCACGGAAAAGCATATGAACGTGCAAATGTTGAGGTCAGACTTGAGCTGAACAAGTGTGAAATATGCGGTGATATGGTCTGTGAGGACTGTACCGTATATGATTCAGACGGAAACGTTCATTGTAAAAAATGTGATGAAAAGCAGAATCAGCAAGGAGGAACTGAAAAATGAAAAAAATTATCTCTTTAATTATCTCAGTTATTATGATTCTCGGTATGATACCGCTGTCGGTATCTGCCGTTACAACACTTTCAATAGTTCAGATAGGTGATATCAAAGCACCGGTTCCGGGATTTACACCCGACTATGATGCTACATACGGCACGGGATATAATTTTACTACGGAGCTTGATCAGGACGGCCAATACATGTGTTACGGTGTCACATGGGTTGATGAGACTGCAGGACGTACATTGTCTACCGATGATACATTTATTGATGGTCATGTATACAGAGTTGCTGTAATTGTAAAAGCTCAGCCCGGTTATCAGTTCAGCAGAGTTGATAATTATACAACAAATATTGCAGGCGGTATAAACGGAAAACAAGGACAGACTTATGTCGTTTCCGGATGGTTTGCAGGTGAATACGTGGGTGTTACATACACATTTGAATCTTGTTCGTATACCCGTGTATCTTCAGTTAAAATTACCGATCTTACTGTTCCTGCTTCAGGGGGAAAATTTGATTTCGAAGCAACCCCCGCAGACAGCACTTATAAAATAACCAATATCTTCTGGAAAGACCTTACAACAGGTTTATTTATGGATGAAGATGATGTTGCTGTTGCAGGTCATCAGTATGAGGTTGAAATCTGGGTTCTTGTAAACAACGGTTACAGATTCAAGCTTGATAATAATGATTATCTTGATATCACTGCTAAAATCGGCGCATACAATGCAACTGTTGCTGAATCATTTTCTGATATGTCCGCAACAATTTCTGACAGATATATCGTTCCCGACGATATTACTACCGTAACAGTATCAGGTATTGATGCTCCTGTAAACGGTGCAACAGCTGACACAACCGCATCATGCGGCTCAGGCTATAAAATCAAAGAAATTGTATGGGTGGATTCAACAGGTGAGTATTCTGAATGGGAATACGGCATCACTCAGTTCAAACCCGGCAGAGTATATACAGTTCAGGTTGCACTTGAAACAATCAGCAACTACAGATTTGTTATGGATGGTCCTTACAATGATGTAAAAGGCAAACTTAACGGAAATACTGCAATCGTTTACGGTTCACATTCATCAACTGAAGTTACAATCGGTTATGAATTCGGTGCAACGGAAAAAGAAATAATTTCATCTGTATCACTTACAGATATAGCTGCGCCCGTTACAGGTGCGACTCCTGACACTGAAATTACCTGCAGTGATGGTGTGAAGATCACAAAAGTGGATTGGGTTGATACAACAGGTGAATATGCTGATTATGTACACGGCATAACAAAATTTGAACCTGAAAGAAAATATACAGTACAGGTAACTGTTGAAACTCTTGATGGTTATGAATATCGTATGGATATGGGTTATACAGATATAACCGGAACTGTCAACGGAAATACAGCAACAGTTTACGGCTCACATTCGGAAACAGAGGTCACAATCGGTTATGAATTCAATGCAACCGAAAAAGAAATCATTTCATCTGTAGCACTTACAGATATTGATGCACCCGTTACAGGCGCAACAGCAGACACAACAGTTACCGTCGGTGATGGATATAAGGTCAAGGAAATTGTCTGGGTTGACACAACAGGCGAGTATGCTGAGTGGGAATACGGCATCACAGAATTCAAGCCCGGCAGAAAATACACTGTTCAGGTAGCACTTGAAACTCTTGACGGCTATGAATTTCTTGTTGTCGGCGGATATAATGAAGTAACCGGAACTGTCAACGGAAATACAGCAACAGTTTACGGTTCACATTCGGAAACAGAAGTAACTGTAGGTTATGAATTCCCCGCAACAGAAATGGCAGCGCCAACAGTAATTTCTGCAGTGTCAGTTTCAGGTGTTGAAGCACCCGTTACAGGCGCAACAGCAGATACAATTGTTACATGTGGCGAGGGATACAAGGTCAAGGAAATTGTCTGGGTTGACACAACAGGTGAGTATGCTGAATGGGAATACGGTATTACAGAATTCAAGGCAGGCAGAGAATACACTGTCCAGATTACAATCGAAGCTCTTGACGGTTATGAGTTGCGTGTTGTCGGCGGTTATACAGAAATAACCGGAACAATCAACGGCAAGGATGCTATAGTTTACGGTTCACATTCAGAAAAAGAGGTTGCAATCGGTTTTGAATTCCCCGTAACAGAAGCAGGAGCAATGCATAAGCATTCACCCGGTGAATGGACTGTAGTAAAGGCTGCTGAAATCGGAGTCGAAGGTAAAGAGCAGAAAACATGTACAGAATGCGGTGAAGTACTTGAAGAAAGAGTAATTCCTGCCCTTAAAAATCCCGATGAAGACATTATGCTCGGTGATGTCAATAAAGACGGAAAGATCACTGCAGCCGATGCTCGTCTTGCACTTCGTATTTCAGCAACACTTGTGACTCCTACAGATTATCAGAAGAAAGCTGCAGATATGAACGGTGACGGTAAAATTACTGCTGCCGATGCAAGAAAGATTCTCAGAAAATCCGCACAGCTTGAGTGATTGAAATAAGAATCAATTTTATGCGCAGATAAGGAGAAATCTTTATCTGCACGTGATAAAAAACCGAAAGGAGAAATAAATATGGGACTTATTAAAGCCGGTATAGGCGCAATAGGCGGCGTTCTTGCCGATCAGTGGAAAGAGTTTTTTACCTGCGATTCACTTGACAATGAAACTCTTGTAGTAAAAGGAAGAAAGAGTGTAGGTTCACGTTCATCAAACACAAAGGGTCACGATAACGTGATTTCAAACGGTTCAGGTATTGTTGTCAATGAAGGTCAGTGTATGATTATTGTTGATAACGGTAAAATTGTTGAATTTTGTGCAGAAGCAGGCGAATTCACTTACGATACATCATCAGAGCCAAGCCTTTTCACAGGTAAGCTCGGTGAAAGCCTGAAAGAAACATTCAAAACAATAGGTAAGAGATTTACACACGGCGGTGATGCAGGTAAGGACCAGAGAGTTTATTACTTCAACACAAAGAACATAATGAACAACCTCTTCGGCACACAGACTCCCATTCCCTTCAGAGTTATGATTGACCAGGCAAGAGGAATTGACTATGATGCAACAATCCGTTGTAACGGTACATACATTTTCAAGATTTCTGACCCGCTTCTTTTCTATTCGGCAATCAGCGGTAACGTGGCAGATGAATACAGAACGGAAGAAATCACACCTCAGCTCAAATCAGACTTCCTCAAGGCTCTTCTTCCCGCATTCGGTAAGATTTCAGAGCTCGGTATCAGATACAGTGCTGTTCCTGCTCACACAGCAGAGCTTTATGAAGCAATCAATGCAGTTCTTGCTCCCAACTGGGGTGCAATCAAGGGGCTTCAGCTTGTTGATGTTTCAATCAACTCAATCTCAATGCCCAAGGAAGACGAAGACGAAATTCAGCAGCTCAAGAGAACAGTAATTATGACAGACCCGTCAATGGGTGCGAGCTATCAGCTTACACACAATGCCGAAGCACAGAAAATTGCAGCAGGCAACACAGCAGGCGCAATGACAGGCTTTATGGGTATGGGTATGGCAGGCGGAATGATGAATAACAATCAGGTGCAGAATCTTTATCAGATGGGTATGCAGCAACAGCAGATGCAGCAGCCACAGGCACCGGCAAACGGTTGGAAATGCTCATGCGGTACTGTAAATCAGGGCAACTTCTGCAACAACTGCGGCAGCAAGAAACCTGCACCCGCAGGTAGTTGGACATGCACATGCGGTGCTGTAAATCAGGGTAATTTCTGTCAGTCATGCGGAGCAAAGAAACCTGCTCCCGCAGACAGCTGGACTTGTTCATGCGGTGCATCAAATCAGGGTAAATTCTGTCAGTCATGCGGTTCACCCAAGCCCGCAGGCGCACATGTTTATAAGTGTGACAAATGCGGATGGCAGCCCGCTGATCCCTCACAGATGTCGAAATTCTGTCCACAGTGCGGTGATGTTTTTGATAAAAATGATGCTCAGTAATTAAATAAAGGAGAATTTATAATGGGACTTTTTGATAAAAAATTCTGCGATATCTGCGGAGAAAAAATTGGACTTTTAGGAAACAGAAAGCTTGAAGACGGCAATATGTGTAAGGATTGCGCCAAGCTTCTTTCTCCTCTTTTCAGTGAAAGAAGACACTCTACTCTTGCTGAAATCAAACAGCAGCTTGCATACAGAGAACAGAATAAGCAGGTTCTTGCTTCTTTTGTTCCTACTGATACATTCGGCGATTATACAAAGCTTTATATTGACAGAGCAAAGGGACGTTTTCTTGTTTCTTCTTATAATCCCGGTTCATGGTCAGATGAAAACCCCGATGTGCAGTTATTCTCAAGTGTAACAGGTTTGAAGCTTGATATCGATGAAGATAAAGAAGAACTGTTTTATGACAATGCACAGGGTGAAAGTGTCAGCTACACACCACCAAGATATAACTACTATTACAACTTTGATCTTGTATTCAACGTAAATAATCCTTATTTTGATGAATTTTCAGTACGTCTCAATTCTTCAAGGATTGAAGGCTTTAATTCTTCTGAGTATATCCGTTGTCAGCAGACTGCAAATGAGATTATGAACATAATAAGACCGGGAAGTGCTCCGGCAGTGAATGCACAGCAGGGCGGATATGCACCACAGCAGAATCCTTATGCACAGCAGGGCGGATTTGTACCACAGCAGAATCCTTATGCACAGCAGGGCGGATATGCACCACAGCAGAATCCTTATGCACAGCAGGGCGGATATGCACC
>JAFYUD010000144.1 GCA_017549665.1 Clostridia bacterium
CAGTGGCGGCTCAAGTATAAACATATCTCAGGCATTCTCTGACTTCCTCAAGGAAGCAACTCAGGATGAAAGCGACTCTGTAATCGACAAGCTTGTTCAGAATATCAAGGACAAATTCAACGGTACAGATTCATCCGGAGACACAACAGAGCCTGACAACAGCGAGGACGAATCAATCACACTCGACCAGGGTGCGGCTGAAAACATCGCAGAGCTGTTCAATATTTCTGTAAATGAACTGAAGAAAGGCTCTCCCTCATACGTTGAAACCAAAAATGTATCAATTGCCGAAGATATGGACTCAACAATGGCATCTTTCGCAGGTGTGCTTACAGGTATGGTTGAATCACTCATCGGTGAAAAAGACCTTTTTGCAGGAGTCATCGGCGGTATCGAAAAGGAAACTGTTATCACAACCAAGTATCCTTCAGGCTCAGATGTTATAAACAATCTTCCCGTTTCAGGTAAGGATTATGTAGCATGTCTCACAGCTGACGATATCAAAGATTATACAATCACTATCTACAGAAGCGGCGCATACAAAATGCACATCGACCTTAAGGATGCTGAAGGCTCAGCTGCACAGTCAGGTCTTGCTCATGTATTCAACACAACTGACAAGGCTTTCGCAACTGTTGAAATCGGTTCATTCTCAACAAACATCGGTGTCAAGTTCAAGTATGTGAATAACTATGTTGAATGTCATGTTGACCGTGACGGCAAGCTCAACAGCTTCACTACAAACATGGGCATCACTTTCCTCTTCCAGGACCCCGAAACAGGAATCTATTCTGACGAAATGCCCTACTTCGGTGTAAACTTTGAAGAAGAAGGCATCATTTACACAGTAAACACCGAATACAGCGGTATCAATTATAATACACGTCTCATGGGTGACGAAACAAATGACGGAAAAATAAACTCATCTGACGCAAGAAACGTACTCAGAGTATCCTGCGGTCTCGCAACAATGGATGCAACAACAGCAAAGTACTGCGATGTTACCCGTGACGGCAAGATTTCAGCAGCTGATGCAAGAGAAATCTTAAGAGCGGCAGCTATGCTCACAAAGCTTCCCACAACCGAAGAAGCACTTGGTATCAAGGAATACGTTATGAGCGACGCTACTCAGGCTCATGTAGATGACCTGCTCGTTCTTATGATGGCTTACGAAGCTGCGGCTGATGCAGCTGAAAAGGAAGCCCTGCAGGATTCCTACAACGACAAATACAACGGAACAACAACAGAAGAACCCACCACGGGCGAGCTTAATTCAACAGGCAACAAGGTAGAGGATGTTCTCGACTTTATCGGCGGAATCATCGGCGGCGGTTCACTGTTCGGTTAAACGACAAAGGCTGTACTTCATGTACAGTCTTTTTTATTATAATTGTATATATTTTCCTTGAAATTTTCATTTTATACTGTTATACTTATTTTATAAACAAACAGGAGGGTTTTGTATGAAAAAAACACTTTCAGTTATCCTTTCAATTATCCTTATGCTCGGAATCTGCGCTCCTGCGGCTTATGCAGCAGATGACAAATGCGACTGCGGATTCTCACCCGTTATTTATGTTGCCGCACTCGGCAGCGCAACTGTTTACGGTGATTACGGCACTGATTCTCAGCACGCATTATTCCGTCCCGACACAATAGCTCTCATCGGTGATGCAGTAACAGCACTTGCACCCGCTGTACCCGCTCTTCTTGCAGGCGATTACGATTCATTCGGCCATACACTTACAGGCTTTGTAAATGATGCATTCGGTGACCTTGCACTTGACGGCAACGGAAATTCCATTGACGGTGTTTATGCAGAGTATAACGAAATCACAGAGAATGAAGCTCAGCACGGTCCTGAATATTCATTCTATTTCAATTACGACTTCCGTCTTGACCCCTATGAGCATGCAGACAGACTCAACGACTGCATCCAGAAGATGAAAGAGCTTACACATCACGATCAGGTACAGCTCAAGGCTTCAAGTATGGGCGGCGTTGTAACAATGGCATATCTTGAGCGTTACGGCACAGCTGACGTTGAAACAATCATCCTTCAGTGCTGTCCTATCCTCGGTACAGATGTTGCAGGCGACCTTTTCAACGGCAAGTTCATGATCAACAAGGACGCTCTTGTTAATTACGCACTTGATGCTATCCCTAATCTTGAAAGCGATCCTCTTCAGGGCTTACTTATTTCTCTCGTTTACGCTCTTGATGAGCTTGGAATCTGGGAATTCATACTCACACAGGTTGATACTCTTGTTCCCGAGCTTATTGATATAGTTTATGATGAAGCACTTATCCCCATTTTCGGTTCAATGCCCGGTCTCTGGAGCTTTGTTCCTCACGAATCATACGAATCAGCAAAGGCTATCATGGTAAATGAGGAAACTCAGGCAGGTCTTATCGACAGAATCGACGCTTACCACTACAACGTTCAGTACAGAGCTGCTGACATTCTCAGAGAAGCAAACGAAACCGTAAAAATTTATATCATCGCAGGCTACGACGTACAGAGAACACCTCTTGTTGAGGCATATATGAACACAAGTGACGGCACAGTTGACACAAAATACGCTTCAGTAGGCGGCACATGTGCAGATTACGGCACTACATTTGAAGACGGTTATGTACAGAAGATTGATGACGGTCACAACCATCTTTCAGCTGACGGAATGATCGACGCTTCAACCTGTGCACTTCCCGAAAGCACATGGTTTATCAATGATATGCTTCATTCAACAACTCATGACGGTCACGACGAATTCTACACATGGCTTCTTACAAGTGATGAGCAGCAGACTGTTCATTCAAACGAAAAATACCCCCAGTTCATGCAGAATGATATCCCCGATCAGTCATTTGATCAGGTAAGCAAGGCAAATCCTGTTGAAGTATTCAAGGCAAGTCCCAGCTTCACAAACTTTGCAAAGCTTGTAAATTATCTTTTCAATCTTCTGAAGGAAAAACTGTCATTCCTCTTTGCATAATTAAAAAAATAAAAGCGAAATGAAATCACTTCGCTTTTTCCTTTTTAAATCTGATTCTGCCGAAAACGGGAGAGGCAAAAAATCTTCCCACAAAAAGACCTTCTTTTCCTGACAGAAGCCATGCAAGCAGACACGCAGGTATACTGTATGGAAGAATTGTAATTCCGAATAATTCAAACGAAAGCAAAACTGCACCGAGAGGACTTGCTGTCACGCAACAGAAAAGACAGACAAGACCCAATACTGTCGCAAAGCCTGCATCAAGTCCCATAAGACCTCCGAAAACACAGCCGAAGGTTGCACCGATACAGAATGTGGGCACTATTTCTCCGCCCTTGAAGCCTGCAGCAAGTGTTACAGCGGTAAAAAGCATTTTCAGAAGAAAATCATACCGGTCAGCTTTTCCCGCTATGGCTTTCATCGCCATATCCATACCTGCACCGTTGTATCTCATATCACCCACAGCAAATGTCAGCGCTATCATTACTGCAGCTCCGGCAACAATACGTATATAGGAATTTTTAAGAATTTTTTTTGACAGATGCGCTGCATTGTGAAAAACAAAGCACATGACAAAACCGAGAATACTTACCGCCACAACAAGTGCTGCAAGCTTTACTATCATAACAAATGAAACAGCATCAGGCACACTGTATACTGCAGCTTCCTCTGCCGTGCCGATAAATTCAGAAACTATTGCGGCAATCACAGAAGAAATAAAGCAGGGTAAAACAGACAGTGAAAACACTTTTTTATTTGTCCTGAATTCAAGAATAAAAGCAGCAGCTGTCAACGGTGTACAGAAAACACCTGCAAAAACTGCGCTCATGCCGCTGAGAATAACCACCTTGCGTTTATCATTACGAAGATGAAAAATATCAGCAATACCTGATGCGCCTGCACCGCCAAGCTGAATTGCAGCACCCTCACGTCCTGACGAAGCGCCGAGAAAATGAGAAATCAAGGAAGATATAAATATCAGCGGTGCGATAACAGGTCTGATACGATATCCTTTTTCCATATATCTTATCATATCGTTTGTGCCGCTGTAATTATTCATATTTGTAACACTGTAAAGCCAGACAGTAATTATACCGCCGACGGGCAGAAGAAAAATGAGCCACGTTGCAGACATTCTCACTTCTGTCACAAATGAGATAAGCTGAGCAAAACAGCCACCTGTCAGACCACCGATAATACCGTTGATGACAGCAATGACATTGAGCTTGAGCATATCAAAGATATTTTTTTTGGAAACCATAAAAATCACGCCATAAAATATAAACTAAAAAATCAACAGGATGTATTATAACACAGAAATCTGAAAATACAACTGTAAATTCAAACAAAAAACTGCCGGTCTGACCGACAGTTTTTAATTATATGAAATACTTTTTTATCTCATCAATTTTATCATAACGGGCCAGCGCACACATAAGCCTGACCGTCACGGCTTCGCTTGTAAGAAGACCTGTTTCAACAACATTTCCGATACACTTTGCCTGCTTGCCAACCTGATAAACAGAAAGGTCACTGCCCTCAGAAAGCACCTGAGTCGTAACTGCAACAACAACGCCGCAATCAGACAGTTCAGTGATTTTGTTCAGATATTTTTCAGGTATACCGCCAAGACCGTATCCCTCAAGCACTACGCCTCTGAAATTCTTTGCAATATCAAAAATTTCATCACTCATACCCGGCGTCAGCTTCACAGTCATAACCTTGGTTTCAAGGCTGTCATAAAACACCGTTTCACCGCAGCAACAGCGAATTTCCGTAATTTCAGGTCTGTTTATACTCACAAATGCATCATCACTGAGAGTCTTAACCTTTTTTGCACACATTCCGTCAATAACCTTACCGCCGAAAACAACGACCGTACCGCAATATCCTGAAGCTGCAAATTTCAGAGAATCGATCAGATTCTTCTTTGCATCCGTATCAGCATCTGCCACAGGTCGTTGTGACCCTGTCAGGACAATCGGCTTTACGGAGTTTTCAACAAGGCATGAGACTGCACAGGCTGTATACGCAAGAGTGTCTGTTCCGTGAGTGATAAGAAATCCGTCATAATTGTCATAATTATCCCTTATAAGTGAAACAATCTGCAGCCAGTGTGCAGGGGTCACGTCCGTACTGTCAATACTGAAGGGCTGCACACAGTCAACGTCACATATTTCTTTGTATTCGGGAACGAAGGACAGTAATTCATCTGCACAGATAACCGGCACAAGCCCGTTCTCCCCTGCTGAAGATGCAATCGTTCCGCCCGTTGCGATAAGAAGAATTTTTTTCACTCAATTCACCCTGATATCAAAGCTCAAGAAAATCTTTTCTGTACTTTACGCCAAAGAACTCAGCAAGCTCAACCATTTCAGAATCCTTGATTGTGTTGACTCTGGGCAGGTGTGCAGTAAGCATATAAATCTGAGCAGCCTTTTCAACAGTTTCAATAAGACCGAAGGTCTCGTCAAGGTTCTTACCTGCGCCGTAAATACCGTGCATACCCCATACAACGAGTCTGAATTCTTCCATCTTCTTTGCAGTAGCTTCACCGATTGAGTTTGTACCGCAGAGCATCCAGGGAAGGACACCTACACCGTCAGGGAAAACAACGATGCACTCAGTACACATTTCCCAGAGAGAGTGCGTGAATTTCTTTTCATCAAGCTCATGAACATAATTCATTGCGAGAGTATATGTGGGGTGAGTATGCATAACAACTCTGTTTTCAGGGTCAACCTTAAGTCTTGCCATGTGGCTCATAAGGTGAGCAGGAAGCTCAGATGTGAACTTACTTCCGTCCTTGTAACCCCAGAGAAGCTCTGCAGTTGTGCCGTCAGCAGCAATTCTGATAATACCGAGATTTGTTTCGGGATCAGCTTCAACATTCTTGAAATACTTGCCTGTACCTGTAACGATAAAGATTTTACCGATAAGTGCAGTTGCATCAAAGCCTGTGGGGATTGTTCTGATAACGTTATCAAGGTCAAGATACTCTCCCACTTCTTTTTCGTCAAGCATATAGCTGATGTTACCGCCGTTACGCTCGTCCCAGCCGAGACGGTACATATTTGATGTCATTTTTGTCATTTCCACCATGAAAGGTGCTGTAAAAATATCTTTCATTATCTTTTCTCCAGAACTTCTTTTTCGTATTTTTTTACTTCTGCAATATAATCTGCAGCAACATTTTCTCTTGCGAGATATTCTGCCCATACATCACCGAAGGGTGCTGTCTTCATTTCCTCCTGAAGTACCATAAGCTCAGTCATTTCGTTATTATCCTGAAGCTGCTTCATTTTTGCGTCAGGCTGAAGCAGAGCAAAGAGCAGAGCCTTCTGAACATTTCTCACACCTGTAATCCATGCAGAAATACGGTTGATTGATGCATCAAAGTAGTCAGTTGCGATAAACACTCTGTCAAGAGCATCATTTCTGACGATTTCCTTTGCAATTTCCTTTGTCTCATCATCAAAGATAACAACATGGTCCGAATCCCAGCGCACAGCTCTTGTGACATGAAGAGCAATCTTCTCATTGAAAAGAAGAAGTGAAGAAATCTTGTCACTTACAACTTCTGTGGGATGGTAATGACCGTTATCCATAAGCGGAGTGATGCCCTTTGTTGTTGAGTATGAAAGTGAGAATTCAGCAGAGCCGACGGTGTAGCTTTCAAGACCGATACCGAAAACCTTTGACTCAAGTGTAACATATACCTTTGACTTGTCATAAGGAATTGAAAGAATTTCGTCAAGGCTCTTCTTGAATCTTGCTCTGGGTGCCATTCTGTCAGCAGGAATATCCTTATAGCCGTCAGGAATCCATATATTGAGCACACAGGGTACACCTGTCTCGTTTGCGAAATATTCAGCAATCTTAACGCATGCCTTACCGTGATTTACCCAGTATGTACGCACTTCTTCATCAGGAGATGAAAGAGTGAGATTGTCCTTTACCATGGGATGTGAAAAGAATGTGGGGTTGAAGTCAAGTCCCATGTTTCTTTCCTTTGCAAACCTGACCCATTCAGCAAAATGCTCAGGCTGAATTTCATCTCTGCCCACAGCCTTACCCTCTTCAAAAATTGCATAGCATGCATGGAGGTTGAGCTTTTTCTTGCCGGGGATAAGTGCAAATGCCTTGTCAATATCAGCCATAAGCTCTTCGGGATTTCTTGCCTTACCGGGATAATTTCCGGTAGCCTGAATTCCGCCTGAAAGGCTTTCGAGATTATCGAATCCGCCTACGTCATCACCCTGCCAGCAATGCACTGAAATTGTGACATCCTTAAGAGTGTTGAGTGCCTTTTCGGTGTCAACGCCGTAGGAAGCATAAATTTCTTTTGAGCTTTCGTATCTGTTCATTTTATTTTCTCCTTAATAACATTCTGTTACTTCCATATTTCCCGTAAGAGTAAACTTGCCCATACAGCAGGCAGGCATAAAGAAGTAATCACCCTTTTTGACTGTCCTTGAATAACCGTCGCCCTCAACGGTACCCTCACCCGAGGTGACGATATACACGCCGTAGCTGTCGTTTATATTCATAAGCTCACTGCCGCCGCAGAGCTTTATACGGTTTACCACGAAGCAATCGGTATCCTTTTCACCGATGATGTTTTCCTTCACCATGCCGTCCTTTTCACTTATTGTTTCAGGCTTCATCTTTGTGTCGGGAGCCTTTGTGAAATAAAAACAGTCA
>JAFYUD010000145.1 GCA_017549665.1 Clostridia bacterium
CACTTTTCAGCTACGGATGGAAAATTCTCATTGCGTCAATTATCGGTGAGCTTTACAACGAGCTGAGAACAATTATCATAGGCAAGCTTTATACTTCAAACGACCTTGCATTCTTTGACAAGGGCAAGCAGCTTCCTCATATCATCGTAACAAACATCAACACAACAATTTCAAGTGTTCTGTTTCCTGCGATATCAAATGCGCAGAACAATATAAACGATGTAAAGAACATGATGCGCCGTTCAATCAAAACAAGCGCATATATCATGTGTCCGCTGATGTTCGGACTTGCTGTTGTGGCAGAGCCTGTAATTTCACTTCTGCTGACGGACAAATGGCTTCCCTGCGTACCGTATCTGCAGATTTACTGTATAACATACTGCTTTGAGCCTATCCAGACAGCAAATCTTCAGGCAATCAGAGCACTTGGCAGAAGTGACATCATCCTTAAGCTCGAAATTATAAAGAAAGGCTCCAGCCTGCTTATACTTTTCGCCGTCATGAACTTCGGTGTAAATGCAATCGCATGCAGTCTTTTTGCAACAACACTCATCGCTGCGATATCAAATACAATGCCTAACAAGAAGCTTATCAATTACAGCTACAGAGAGCTTGCTGTTGATATGTCTGCAGGTCTGCTTATTTCGGGCATAATGGCTGTTGTGGTCTATTTACTCGGAATGGTGCTTAAAACAAACACACTTGTAACGCTTATTATTCAGGTTGCAACAGGTGGTATTGTATATCTCGGCATTTCACTGATATTCAGGGTCGAAGCCTTCACATACCTTAAAAATACAGCACTTGAATTTCTCGGCTCGGCTTTAAAAAAGAAGAAAACCTGATAAAAATAAAACGCAAAGAAGTGATAACCAATGGCTGATTCAGATAAGAAGCTCAATATTCTTCACACTATCATATATCTCAACACGGGCGGAACTGAAAACCTTCTCAAGGAGTATGTTACCAGAATTGATGAAAACAGATTCAATTCTGCAGTTATGTGTTCCCGTGAGCACAGAGATACTGTTATCGAGGATACATTCAGAAGCAAGGGTATCAGAATGTATTTTATCGGTGATTATCTCAAGGACAGAAAAATACACGGTTACTTTATTGTCAACAGCATAAAGAGACTGATTCACGCTTATAAATATATGAAATCCGTAAAGCCTGATGTTATTCACACACATCTTGCCACAAACAGATTCATTATCCCCTATGTACTGTTCCACCGGAACGTAAAGCTTGTCCATACTGTTCATTGTCCGCCCAAGGAAATGTTTGAGGGCAGACCTACACACAGAAAGGAAAATCTTGCTGTAAAGTTCCTTGTAAAATTCTTCAATATGCAGCTTATAGCACTGCATAAGGATATGGCTGATGAGCTTAATGAGCGTTTCCATGTAAACAATACAATGGTGCTCAACAACGGTATAACTATTGAAAAATTCCGTGATCCCGGTGTCACAAAGACTGAAATGAGAAAAGAGCTGGGCATTCCCGAAAATGCTTTTCTTGTAGGTCATGTAGGCAGACTTTCACCTGAAAAGAACCACGAATTTACAATTAAGGTTTTCGGTGAGCTTTTAAAGCGCAGACCTGATGCTCATCTTCTCTTCGTCGGCTCAGGCATCAACGAAAACGAAGTTAAAGAAATGATAAACAACAGCGGCAATGCAGACAGAATCACACTCATTTCAAACAGAGGCGATGTCAATCGTGTTCTTGCAGCAATGGATGTATTCATGTTTCCGTCATTATTTGAAGGGCTGGGCATTGCACTCCTTGAAGCTGAAGCAGCAGGACTGAGATGTGTCGTTTCAGACAGAATTCCGAAGGAAACTTATGTATCAGACAAGCTCGTATCACTGAGTCTTGACGCTCCCCTTTCCGACTGGTGTGACGCAATTCTTGACGATAACATAAAAACCGAGCCTTACATGTCAATCAATGATTACGACATGAACAACATCATAAGCACTCTGGAACACTTATACGAAAATCTTCACAACAACTGATTACGGGGTTGATTAGAATTTATGATAAAAAAAATATACGAATTCATATTCGATTGCTTTATTGCTATTCTCAAAAGGATTCCGATAAAAAACACCGTTGTTTTTGAAAGCAATCCCGAATTCACCTGCAACACATATCCTGTATATAAATATCTTGTTGACGAGAAGCATATTGATGAAAAATTCAGAATAGTATGGCTTGTAAATGACGACAAAAATGTAAAACCGCCCGAAGGCATGAAAAATGTCACATTTGTCAAGTATATTCAGAACAGCAGGTCATTGGGTGACAAGCTCAGATATTACACTACTGTCGTGCCTGCAAAATGCCTGATTTTTTCAAACAGAATTTTAGGCAAATACAGAGCTGATCAGTTTTCAATCTGTCTTCAGCACGGAATGCCCCTGAAGCGTTCAAACGGCGGATATCAGATTCACGACAAGTGCGACAAGTGTCTTTGTGTTTCCGAATTCTTTGCTGACAATTATCACGAGGATTTTGACATCAGCTACGAAAAAATGTTTTTCTGCGGATTCCCCAGAACAGATTACATTTTCAGCGATGAAGATATTCTGAAAAAGCTTTCAATTGACGGTTACAAAAAGGTGATAATCTGGCTGCCTACGTACAGAAAAAGCACTGTCGGTCAGATGAAGGCATTCAACATTGAAGGCTCTGCAACAGGGATTCCCACAATAAACACTCCCGATGAAATCAAAAGAGTTGATACATGGCTCAGAGAAAACAATATGCTTCTTATTTTCAAGGGGCATCCTGCACAGCCTATTGATGTTTCTATCAAAAAGGAGCTTACAAATTTCCTTGTAATCGATAACGACTGGGTTGCTCAGCAGAATATCCAGCTTTATGAATTACTTGGCAAGACTGATGCACTTATCACTGATTATTCATCTGTTTATTATGATTATCTTCTTGCTGACAAGCCCGTAGGACTTACTGTTGATGATATTGATGATTACATAAAATCAAGAGGTTTTGTGTATGACAATCCCTTTGATGTACTCAAGGGTGAACAGATTCTTGATAACGATGCGCTTATTTCATTCCTTGAAAATATCCGTGACGGAAAGGATATTTTTGAAAAAGAACGCACAATGGTAAAAAACGAAATCTACGGCAACGACTACGGCAATTATACTCAGAAGCTGTGCGATATGATATGCAGTGAAATAACAAAATAAACTTTACGGAACAGGCTGACTGTTCCGTATTTTTTTTGCTATGGACTTTTTATAAACTTTAATGTATAATATTTTCATATCACTCATGCGAGGTATTTTATGACAAGTTTAAAAGAAAAAATCTTTGACTTTATTATGAAATGTTTCTCTGTGCTTCCTGCAAAAAACAGAATCATTTTTGAAAGTCATCCTGAAATGACATGTAACACATATCCTGTTTACAAGTATCTTCTTGAAAAAGGTCTTAACGATAAATATGAATTTGTATGGATAAGTAACGATGCTTCGCAGTACAAGGAAATGCCTGCAGAGAATGTCTCATTCCTTACAAACATCAAGCACGCAAAGTCATTCATGCAGAAAATCAAATTCATGTATTACATTTCAACGGCAAAGGCTCTTGTTTACAGTAATCAGTTTTTAGGTACACACGGCAAAGGCAAGATTTCACTCTGGCTTCAGCACGGCATGCCTCTTAAAGCTTCAAACGGCACATACTGTATCAACGACCGCTGCACTGCTGCACTGTGCGAGTCTGAATTTTTTGCAGACAATTTCAGCGCAGATGCAAGAGTAAGCAAGGAAAAAATGATTTTCCTCGGTTTCCCCCGTAACGATTTCCTTAACAAGGATAATGACAGCCTTTCAAAATTCGGCTTTGAAGCTTACGATAAAATCATTTTCTGGCTACCCACATTCCGTCAGAGAAAGGACACTTCAAAAAATGCCGCTCTGAAGGATTTTGAAATGGAAAACCACGGCACAGGAATCCCTGCTATCGAAACTGCCGAAGACATGATGAAGGTTAACGAATACCTTAAATCCGTCAATTGTCTTCTTGTGCTCAAGCCGCATCCCGTACAGGATATGTCCGTTGTAAGTGAGAAAGGTCTTTCCAATTTCTTTATAATCAACGACGCTGCTCTCAAGGAAAAGGGCGTTCAGCTTTACGAGCTTCTCGGCAGATGCGATGCGATGATCACAGACTATTCATCTGTTTATTATGATTATCTGCTCACAGACAAGCCCATGGGACTTACAATCGGTGACATTGACGAATACATCGCAAAACGAGGATTCGTTTACAAAAATCCTCTTGAGATTCTCAAGGGTGAGTACATTTACGACACAGACGGTCTTATCACTTTCCTTTCAAATGTGAAAAACGGCAACGATGTTGCAAAGGAAGAACGCACTGCGGTTAAAAATATGATTCACACAAATACTGACGGAAACTCCGCTCAGCTTGTGGGAGATTATATCATCAGCCGGCTGAATAAATAACAAAATAAACGGACTACAGAAAAACTGTGGTCCGTTTTATGTTGACTTCAGGTAAAACTATTGCCAACACATTATCGTTATGATATACTTTAAATTATCAATAAGTTTATTCAAAAGCAGGGATTTAAATGCAAAAAGATATTTTCATTTCATATAAAAACGATGGTAGCGGAAATCAGTTCGCAACCCGTTTGTGTGCTGATCTTGAAAGCTTCGGTTACAGTGTCTATTTCAATTCCAACGAAAAACGTGCAGACTCTTTTCCGGATCGTTTAAAAGATGCAGTATCAAACTGTACTGATTTTATTCTTGTTGTTTCAAAAGGATGCATCGAACAACTTATTGCAAACAAAGAAATCGACTGGGTAAGAGAAGAAATTCTCACCGCACGAAAAGCAGAAAAACACATTATTCCCATTCTTCTTGAAAATGCCGATTTCCCAAGCAATGCAAATGTAATGCCTGAGGAATTGAGATTTTTACCGCACATTGATGCAATACGATTTCCCGAACAATATCTGAAATCACCATTTTCAGAGCTTACTACAACATTATTTTCAAAAAATGACGGTCAGTTATCTTACCGTTATACATACAACGAAAACAGTAATTACAATATTACAGAACGATTCAGGTCCAGACTTAACGAGGCTGAAAACGGCGATGTCGAGGCAATGTATGAAGTTGCACTTATAAGCTACTATGGAATGTCAACCATAAATGAAGATACAGCTGATCGTGATTTTGAACGTGCTATTTATTGGTTGCGTAAAGTTGCTGATTCTGACCATGATCTGAGATTTCATGCATTGAACCTTATAGCAAGAATGTATTATCAGGGACATATACCCGATGAGCCGCAATCATACGAAAAGGCGTTTAAATATCATTTGCTTGCTTCAGAAAAATGCGTAGCATCTGTAAGCGGAGTTGCATTCATGAAAAGAATAGGTGTAGGTTGTGAATTTGATTTTGAAGGAATTCTTGAATATTATAAACACCTGATTCACAGCGGTGACAGCATGGCTGTTATGGCTCAGGCAAGATTTCTGACATCATACGGCAAATACAATGAAGCTCTGGAGCTTTTTGAATCAATGGAAACGGTTTCTCCCGAAGCTGAATATCAGATCGGATTACTATACAAAAGCGGTGCAGTTTTTGATCCGCCAAAACCCGACTATATCCAGGCTGCATATTATTTCAGAAACGCCGCAGAAGAAAACCATCTTCAGGCTGCTTTTGAATATGCAATGATGTGCTTCAGACCGACGGGTAAATTCAAAAAGAATTTCAAAGATGCCGAAAAATACTTCACAATTGCTGCAGACGGTGGAATTGCCGAAGCTCAGTATATGCTCGGTTGCATGTACAATTCAGGACATGTTACGAAAGATAAACAAAAAGCTATTTTTTATTTCGAAAAAGCGAGATCACAAGGACATTCACTTTCCGCATTTGAACTGTCATTGATTTATCAGCAGTCTGCATTCAAAAACTACGAGCAAGCATTCAATTGTGCATCACTTGCGGCTTCACACGGTATGGCAGAAGGTGAATTTATCCTCGGCAACCTTTTATTCTGGGGACGTGGATGCCAGTCCGATATAAACAAAGCTCTTGAAATGTACACAAAAGCTTATGACCATGGACTTTATAACGCTCTTATCATGAAAAACCAGGTTCTTGACTTAAAGAAAAATCTCAATTGATACCCAAACGGTTACGGGAGTGAATGACAATGAAAAAAAGAATCATTATAATAACAGCGCTGCTTCTGCCGCTTGTTATAATTGCAGGCTTTTTATCACTTTCAATAAGACCTGAATACAGTGCTGTCAACTACAATCCGGCAGACAGTCAGAATGTAACTGACAAGACAATCAGATTCAATTCTGACGGAAAGCTCAGAATTCTGCATATCACAGATACTCATCTGAAAGATAATCACAACTTCGATCCCACAATATGGATGGTTGAAAGAGCATGCGATGCTGAGAAGCCTAACATTGTAATGATCACAGGTGACATTGTGCTCAATTACGAAAATGCAGATGACACAAAAAAGCTGATAAATGCACTGATGAATGTTTTTGATTCAAGAAATATCCCCGTTGCAGTTACTTTCGGCAATCACGATTCCGAAGAGGGCGCAATGACACGTGAAGAGCTGATGGCTTATTACAACACCTTCTCCTGTTCAGTTTCAGTTGATGACGGAGACGCATTATCAGGCTGCGGCACATACAACATCCCCGTATATTCATCTGACGGTGAAAATGTGAAATTCAATCTCTGGGTTTTCGATTCGGGTGATTATGACGAGGAAGGCAGATACAGCTGTGTTCAGGCCGATCAGGTTGAGTGGTACAGACAGACTTCAGACAAGCTCAGAAATGAAAATAACGGTGAAAGAGTAAATTCCCTTGTTTTTCAGCATATAATCGTCGGAGAAATCTACGACGCACTCAAAAAGACCGACTCAAGAAAAATGTTCTCATTTGAGCATATTTATAACGACGGTGAATATTACATGTTCGATCCTGACCGTACAAATTACGGTACACTCAAGGAATATCCCTGCCCCGGTTATGAAAATCACGGTCAGTTCGATGCGATGTCTGCAAACGGCGATGTACTGGCAATGTTCACAGGTCACGACCACACAAACGCATTTGCCGTTGAGTACAAAGGAATCGATATTGTCAACTCTGTCAGCACCCGTTACATAGGTCTTTTTCACTCCACACAATCCGGCTACCGTGTAATCGAAGTGGACGAAAATGACACTTCATCTTACGAAACACGTGTCGTAAGAATCTTTGATGAATTCGACGCCGATGCAGTAAAGACTGAACGTGAAAGCGGAGATAAATTCAGGTATAAAATGGCTCGTGAATTTGCAGTCAAGGGCATGTTCAAAAAGGCATCGATTGACACTCTCAGAAAAATTGTGGAATCACTGTCAGGCAGACAGGTAACGTATCCGGATTAAATAAAGAAAATCCAAGTCTTGCGACTTGGATTTTTTTGTATTTACAGCTCAAAATAGCAACAATTATTAATTTTTACTTTTACAATCGGGTGCGGGTGTCCCGCCCACACTTATTCACTATTACCTCTTACTTATTACATCGCCAAAAATCGACTAAAAAGATTAGTGAAGAGTGAATAGTGAACAGGTAATAAGTAAAAATCGACAACCTTCTGTCGAAGATTGTCGATTTTTGGCGGAGACGGCGAGATTCGAACTCGCGGGGGATTGCTCCCTAACTGATTTCGAGTCAGCCCCGTTATGACCACTTCGATACGTCTCCGTATTCATTTTTGCCATAATATTTTATCAAAGAGTCAGACTTTTGTCAAGCAAATGTCCCTACTTTGAATGATAAAAATTTATCATTATCTTCTTATACACGCATATTAAAAAAATACTATATATATTTTTTAAAAATTATTGACTTTTAGGAAGAAAAATATTATATTGTGTCTTATAATAGTATTATTCTGCTGAGCAGAAACTAATCTGTGAGAGGGGTTGCATAATTGGCAAACAACATTATTGATCTCAGGAAAATTTCCGTTACATTTGACGGTGAACAGATACTTAAGAATATGGACCTTCAGATTGAGGATAAGGAGTTTCTTACTCTGCTCGGACCTTCCGGCTGCGGTAAGACCACTACCCTCCGTATTATTGCGGGCTTTCTTCAGCCCGACAGCGGAGATGTCATCTTCGACGGGAAG
>JAFYUD010000146.1 GCA_017549665.1 Clostridia bacterium
CGTCTTGCAGAGGATAAAGAGCTTTATGTTTATTCTCATTGTGTGGGTGCTGCAGTTGCGTATAAGATTATCAGCATCCTTGAAAGAGTGTATAATGTAAGTCCTGCTCATTTTGTTGCAGGTGCTTATCTGCCCATGAAAAAAGCAGTAAAGAAAAATCCGTGGCGCTTCTGTCCCGATGCAATTCTTTCAGGAATTCTGAGAAATGCCGGTGCCGTATTGCCGAAGGAAAAAGAAAAGGATATTCTGAAGGCATTCAGGGCTGATACAGATTATTCGACAGAGGTCTTCATTAAGAGTAATGACAAACTTTCGTGTCCTGTTTCGGTTGTTATCAATAAAAATGATATGTTTACAAGAAATTATGATAACGCTGCAGCACTGTGGAGCAGATATTCATCAGAAGGCGTTTCGGTACACTTTATAGAATCGGAATCTCATTATTTCCAGAGCGATAACGCAGAAGCGCTTTTCGGAATAATAAAGGATATCTTAAGATAATGTAACTCCCCACCGATGTTTTCGGTAGGGAGTTATTTGTTGTTTATTGTTTTACATATCAGGAACAAGCTGCCAGTCGTTTTCTCTGTAGCAAAGGCAGGGTGTTCTCTCTTTTTTTGCGAAAACAAGGTAAAAATCCTCACCGATTTCGGTGATGTTATAAAGCTCTTCGCTGACTTTGATTGAAACGTGATAGTCACCCTCACGATTTTCAAACCACAGCTGCCAGTAATTAGGGTCCTCGTCAGGCTCGACATATTCTTTTTCCAGACACGGACGCTCAATTACAAAGTACTGAAAATTGCGTCTTTTTATGTCCTTTTTGATTTCCTTGTAAATGATAAAAGGGTAGCCGATAAGGCACAGATAGCAGGCAGGATTGAAGTATGTTGAGAATAAAATAATAACTATAATCCACACCGCATAGCCCACATAAGTGCCGACAGACGTTTTCTGCCCGAGAAAATCGTAATTGATAACCTCCGTGTTCAATGCCTTTTTGCCGTCAGGTAAAATCTTGTAGTCAAATGACTTTTTCTTTCTTTTCATAAAAACACCACCGACTTTTCGTTATAAATCTAATTATATACTTTTTTTTGAAAAAGTCAACATGAGGCAAAAATACTTCTCTTCGTACATTTAACCAAAAATTGAGTTAAAACCTTGTGATATAATCATATTGAGTTTTCTGTTCATTTTTGGTAAAATATTCTCATCTATGGCAAAGGAGAAATTACTATGAATAAAATGAAAAAAGTAATATGCATTATTCTTGCACTTGTAATGCTTATGCCTGTTACTGCATTTGCAACAGATGCTGATGCAACAACATATGTGCCCGATTACGATACAGAAACACCTGTTATCATCGTTCACGGTATGAGCCAGAATAACACATATCTCGTTGATGAAAACGGCGAATGGGTACCCGATGAAACAGGTTATGTCACAGCATGGCCTCTTGAAATCGACGTTATGCCCCTTCTCAAGAGAGCACTTCCCAATCTTCTCGGCACAATCGTGACAAGACAGAATATGGGACTTGAGGAAGCTATGTATGAGGGTACATACAATGCGCTGAGCCTTATCGAAAAGGATAATGAAGGTAACTATATCAATAACATTGAAGTTCCTTGCTACGAAATGCCTATGAGCGAGCTGCCCGAAGCTGTCAAGGAAGAGTATTATACATTCCTTCCCATTCAGGAGCTGAGTGAAATCGTTGGTGAAGATGATGTTTACTACTTCGGTTATGACTCACTTGGTGATGTTATGTATGAAACAGAAAAGCTTCATCATTACATTCACGATGTTGTTCTTCCCAAGTCACCCAACGGTCAGGTCAAGCTCTGCCACATCAGCCTTGGCGGTACAATCGCAATCAACTATCTTGAAACATATCCCGAAGATTACGAGCTTATCAAGAAGATGGTTTTCGTAATCCCTGCTATCGGCGGTTCAGATATCATCGGTGACCTTTTTACAGGTAACCTCAGTGTTCTTTATGATGATAGCGCTCTTTACGAGGATGTTCTTGTAACTCTTCTCGGTGAAACTCCTCTTGCATACCTTATCAACATTGTTCTCCGTATTCTTCCCGATGATGCACTCAAGGCAGCACTGGGTGGTCTTGCAAACGGACTTGTTGATATCGCAGCACTTCGTTCAACAATGATCTGGGCACTTTGTCCCGATGAATATTATGAAGAAGCAAAATCAATCTGGCTTGACGGCAACGATGACCTTGCAGGCATTCTTTCAGACGTTGAATACTTTATGAACGCAAGAGCAAACTTTGAAGAAAACCTTTTCTCACTCCGTGATACAGGCTGTGAAATCTTCAATCTTGCTTGCTATGACATGAACCTTTTCCCCATCTGCAGAAACTACAAGACAAAGAATGCAGACCGTGTTATTCATGCTGAATCACCTGCAATGGGTGCAACATTTGCAGACCTTGGTGAAACTCTCGGTGAGGGATATGTTGCTGCCGGCACATATTGCAGCGATCCCACACATAACCATCTTTCACCTGACGGTGTAGTTGATGCAACAACAGGTCTTCTTCCTTGTACAACATGGTATTTCAAGGCTCAGGCACACGAGCAGCTTCCCGAAAATGACGTTGCTCTCGGTCTTGCAATCAGAGCTATGGCTGATAACAATATGCACGATGTATATTCAAACCCCGCATATCCTCAGTTCAACGAAGGCAGACTCACATACAACGCACGTAACAATCTCATTTTCTGGGAAAGAGCAGACAAGACAAACATCAGCGCAGAAAAAACAGCTGCTGTTGAAGCTGCTGCTGCAAAGATTGAAGCACTTCTGGGCGAAACAATCGTTGACCAGGCTGCATGGAATGCTGCAGACGCAGAGCTTGAAAAAGCACTCGTTGAAGCAGGTGTGATTGAAGACGAAGC
>JAFYUD010000147.1 GCA_017549665.1 Clostridia bacterium
CTTCTTTGATATCGGCGGAGACAGCCTTAAAGCTATTGAACTTTCTGCAAAGCTTGAATCAAAGGGCTATGAAATTACCGTCAGAGAAATCTTTGACAGTAAGAATATCCGTGAACTTGCAGAAAAACTCACAGAAAAAACTACAGAATACGTAAAAGCTGAATACGGTAACAGAATACCTGCAACTGCAGCACAGATGCGTGTGTATACAGCACAATTAATGAATCCCGACTCAACACTTTATAATATTACCGGTGCTGTCAGAACAGAGAATATTGATAAAACAAGACTTATTAATGCAGTCAATGAGCTTGTTGCAAGGCACGAAAGCCTGAGAACTCATTTTGAAAATGTTGACGGTACAATTTATCAGATAATTGATAAACATACTTCTGCAATTGTTGATGAAATTTCAGATATCAATGATTTTGCAAAACCATTTGACCTTTCGGTTGCACCGCTTATGCGTGTAGGTTACAACGAAAACACTATTGCAATAGATATTCATCATATCATTGCAGACGGTGAAACAATAAATATCCTGTTTAGTGAGTTCAATGAATTGTATATGGGAAATGAATTGCCCGAAGCAGTTCAATACGGTGAATTTGCAGTAACAGACGGCTATTCGGAAGCCGATGAGAAATACTGGATTGATTTATTCAGAGAAGAAGTTCCGGAACTCAGCCTTCCTTACGATTTTGCGAGAGGAAATATACAGTCATTCAACGGAAATACTCAATACTTCAAAATTGAACATTCACTCCATGAGAAAATTGAAGAAAAGTGCAGCAAACTTTCAATTACGCCGTATGTTTACTATATGGCTTGCTACAGCATACTTCTTTCAAAGTATTCGGGTAATGAAGATCTTGTAATCGGCACTCCCGTAAACGGACGTAAAGGCAGATTTGTAAATACAGTCGGTATGTTCGTAAATACAATTGCATTCAGAACAAAACCTGAAGGCAATAAGAGAATTGATGCGTTCCTCAAAGAAGTCAGAGATAACTCTATAAAAGCAATTGATAAACAGAGTTATCCGTTCGGAGAACTCATAAAGAAGCTCGGGATTGAAACTAACGGAAGAAATCCCTTGTTTGATACAATGTTTGCATATCAGCATAATGTTGCGGAAGAAAACGGAAAAACACAATTGCTTGAGCAGAATATCACTCAGGCAAAATATGATATGACATTTAATGTTATTCCTAATGCAGATAATGTTATGCTGACAGTTGAATATTGTACCGACCTTTTCAGAGAAAAAACAATTGAAAAGTTCATTTCATCATATAAAACAATCCTTGAATCGGCTCTTGATGAAACAAGCTATATAAAAAATATATCTGTAGCTGATGAAGAAATTCCGAAACAATTAAACAACACACAGACACCTTATCAGAGTGAAAAATGTGTTTATACGCTCATTGAAGAACAGACAGAAAAGACACCCGATAAAACAGCAATTGTCGGATGTGATAAAACAATCACTTACAGAGAACTCAACGAAACAGCAAACAGAATAGCACATGCTCTTGCAGAAAAAGGAATCGGCAGGGGTGATATTGTTGCATTCAGAATGAGAAGAACAACATTGCTTGTTGCATCAATGCTTGCAATTCTGAAAACAGGTGCGGCGTATCTGCCTGCAGACCCCGATTATCCCGAAGAGAGAATTGCATATATGCTTTCTGACAGCGGAGCAAAGTTCTGTATTACGGATGATAATATAAACGAACTTCTTGAAAATGATAATACAGAAAATATAAATATTCATCTCAACAATTCGGATGTCTGTTACTGTATCTATACATCAGGTTCAACAGGCAAGCCCAAAGGAACATTGATAACTCACAGAAATGTTGTGAACTACATTTCAGCCAATGAAAAGAATGTATGTTACGGTATCACAAAAGATGCAGAAACAATTCTTTCGGTTACAACTGCAGGTTTTGATATCTTTGTAACGGAAACACTTCTTCCGCTTGCAAACGGAATGAAAATTGTGCTTGCAAATGAAGAGGAATCAAGACTTCAGAGCAGACTCATTGACCTGCTTGAAAAGAATCCGTGTGATGTTATTCAGACAACACCCACAAAGATGAAAACTCTTATGACAGATAAGTTACGTCTTGAGTTTTTGAAGGGATTGAAGACTGTCATCCTTGGTGGTGAAGCACTTGACAGCAGTCTGATAAAGGAGCTGAAAGAAAGAACTTCTGCAGAAATATATAATATATACGGCCCCACAGAAGCTACTGTATGGGCAACTTATGCAAGAGTTGAAGATGCAGAAAATATAACCATAGGTAAACCTATGGCAAATACACAGATACACATTGTTGATAAATATATGAACCTTGTTCCCTTAGGTGTTCAGGGTGAACTC
>JAFYUD010000148.1 GCA_017549665.1 Clostridia bacterium
TACAAGGGCAAGGTTTTCGGTGTTGAACCCCCCAACTTCGTAACTCTTCAGGTTACAAAGACAGACCCCGGTTTCAAGGGCGACACAGCTACAAACACACTCAAGCCCGCTACTCTTGAGACAGGCGTAGAAATCAAAGTACCCCTCTTCATCGATGAAGGCGAAATGATTCAGGTTGACACTCGTACAGGCGAGTACATGTCCAGAGCATAATCGACAGATTAATGCATATAAAATATTTCGGGAGGTTGTTTTAATGATGACTATTACTGAAAAGGCAGCTTACATCAAGGGACTTATCGACGGTCTTGAGCTTGATGAAAGCAAAAAGGAAACAAAAGTTATAAAAGCTCTTGTTGATATTATTGACGATATGGCACTCTCAATTGCAGATCTCGAAGACGAGACAGCTGCAATCAACGATTGCCTTGATGAAATGGAAGAGCACATCGATGCTGTTGACTCAGACCTTGCAGATGTTGAAGACGTTATCTTCGAAGATGATGACTGCGACTGCGATTGTGACTGCTGTGACGGTTGCGATGAGGACGAAGATTTCGAATACGAAGTTGAGTGTCCCGAATGCGGCGAAATCTTCTGTTTCGACGAATCTGTTTTTGATGATGACGAGCCTCTTACATGCCCCAACTGCGGTTATGTGATTGACGAAATCGAAATCGAAGACGAAGACGAAGAGTAATAATTAATCCCGACGAAAAGTCGGGATTTTTTATTTTTACAAGCAGCTTTCTTTTTCAAGCCGTCTTCTCAGTTCATTGAGAATTCTCGTTTCAATTCTTGACACATAGCTTCTTGAAATTCCCAGAATATCAGCAACCTCCTGCTGTGTTTTCGGCTCATTCCCGTCAAAACCGTATCGCATTATAATTATCGTCTTTTCTCTGGGATTGCTTATTTCATCAACGAGCATTCTCAGCTTTCTGCACTTGAATTTATGGTCAATATCATCAGCAATCGTATCATCAATGCAGATAATGTCTGCCAGTGTCAGAGGATTCCCCTCACCGTCAGTATCAATAGGCTCATTCATTGAAATATCCTGAGCTGTCTTTTTTATACCCCTGAAGTGCATGAGAATTTCATTTTCAATACACCTTGCAGCATACGTGGCAAGCTTTGTCCCCTTTTCTGAATTAAAGCTGTTGATTCCTTTTATCAGACCGATTGTACCGATGGAAATCAGGTCATCCTGATCACTGTAAGCTGAATAATATTTTTTTATAATATGTACAACCAGACGCATATTATGTTCAACAAGCAGGTTCCTTGCCTGTGCATCTCCGTTTCCCGCTTTTTCCACTGCCTGCGCCTCTTCTTTTTTTGTCAGAGGCTTCGGAAAATAGCCTGAGCTTCCGATGTGAAGTGCAAAAAATATCAGATTACGGAAAAACTCGGCAATCACAGAAAAATCCATAAAAAACACCTCTGTTTATTGTATGAAACCGTAATAAAGTTATTGCAAGTCCCCGCAGCAAACCGTGTATGGCATTTTTGCCGAAAAGAATCATATTTTATTTCATTTTTTATTCATGTATTTTTCAATTATTATTGATTTTTTTCTCAGTGTCTGTTATAATACTTTGTGGTAATTCATACCTCCTTGCAGGTTACAGCCTGCAAAGTGAAAATTAAGAATTTAATGTTTGGAGGAAAAACCAATGAGCAAAAAGTATGTTTATTTGTTCTCCGAAGGCGACGCATCAATGCGTGAGCTTCTCGGCGGTAAGGGTGCTAACCTTGCTGAAATGACAAAGATCGGTCTTCCCGTTCCCCAGGGCTTCACAATTTCAACTGAAGCTTGTACACAGTACTACGAGGACGGCAGAAAGATCAGCGATGAAATCCAGGCTGAGATCATGGAATACATCGTTAAGATGGAAGGCGTTGTAGGAAAGAAATTCGGCGATAAGGAAAATCCCCTTCTCGTTTCAGTTCGTTCAGGCGCAAGAGCTTCAATGCCCGGTATGATGGATACAATCCTCAACCTCGGTCTTAATGAAGACGTTGTTGAAGTTATGTCTGCAAAGTCAGGCAATCCCCGTTGGGCTTGGGACTGCTACAGAAGATTTATTCAGATGTACTCCGACGTTGTTATGGA
>JAFYUD010000149.1 GCA_017549665.1 Clostridia bacterium
GCCAGCTGTTTGCACTGTGGCATGAATTGTACGTTACAAATTCAAGCTGATCAAGAAAAGCCTTTTCAAATCTTTCGTATGTCTCAAAATTTTCCGGATTGCCTGTTTCGATTGAAATCTTTTTGCCTGTCATGGCATCTGTGCCGTTGTGCAGTGCAAATTCAAGACATTTTGCAAAAACAACCTCACCGTCTTCAAGTCCCATGTGGCTTTTGCCGAGAATGTCAATCTGATTGCAGCCGTTCATGCAGTAATCGTGGCTGTCTTCGGGAGGTATTCCGATTTTTTCAAGTGCGGCACAGACAATATCATCATTGTACAGTGCAGGAAGTCCCGTGCCGGTTGCAAGTGTGTCGGCAATTTCAGACCAGAGTCTGTCGGGAGTACGGGAATGTACACGGCAGGTAAGATTGGGAGTCTGATAACCTTTTTTTCTTACCATGGCTAATATTTCGTATGTAAGCTCGTTGGATTCATCATTGCCGTTTTCGTCACTTCCTGAAATGCAGAGATTCCATGAACGATGCTCATGGAAATAGTCCCACAATCTGTCAAGAAGGTCAGTAACCTCCGCTTTGTTTTCGGTATTGATGAAAGACGGATACATATACTGATCAAATCTGCCGGGGGAATCACTGCCGTCGAGGGCAAAGACGAGCATGAATGAGCACATTGCAGAAGTGAAGTCATAAGCAGGCTTCTTCGGAACGGTTTTAAATGCTTCAGCCATGCGCAGATAAAATGCCTTGTCGGCTTCATTGGGGCATTTTTCGGCATTTTTCAGTGCCTCTTCACGGTATCTTTCACCGAAAATATCCATTGCATCAAGAGCATAAGAGCATGAATTATAAAACCATGCTTCGTCAGGATATTTCTCCCGGTTTTCTGCAATTATTGACCGTATGTATTCAGTGCCGTGATTTATTATTCTGCCGTAATCGGGGTTTGAATGACCGCCCCAACCGCCGCCCCACTGTGCGCCTGAAATGTCGAGACCGTCAGTCATATTACAATTGAGAAGCTGTGATTTGCTTCTGAAAATTCTTATTTCATCAAGGTAGCTGCCGAACAGCTCTGCGTGTTCAGGGAATTTTTCAGTGAGCCTGAGAATGTGTTCGTCTGAAAACCAGAGTCCTTCAGAGGGTAAATAACCTGAGCTTCCGTATTCTGCTTCAAAGCCTGTTGTGGGAAGCAGTTGAGGGGAAAATTTTATTTCAAGATTCTTTGCGGCATGAAGCAGTGCAAGACCGACACGCTCGCCATGCTCAAGCGCTTTATTTTCAAAATATCCGTAAATGAAAGGATCAATCTTTGCAATATTTGTCATAGGAAAACCTCGTTTATTCTGATATTTTTACATCAGTACCGTAAAAAGCAAACAGGGAAAGCCAACGTTCTTTTTCGGCAGAGCCTGCATCAGCATGAGTATATGAGGAAACCTTGCCTGTACGTGTTGCCTTGGCTGTACCAAGTGAATGATATGGCATGATTTCGGCATATCTGTAACGGCTCTTGTTGTTATTGAGAAATTCAGACAGCTGTGCTATATCCCCGTCACTGTCATTGCAGCCGGGAATAAGCGGCAGTCTTAAAATGATATCGGCATTTCTGTCCGAAAGATAGTGAAAGTTGGACATGATATGGGAATTGTCTGCGCCTGTAAGCTGACGATGGCGCTCAGGAGAAATACATTTAATGTCAAACAGAAATGTTGCACCAAGGTCTGCTGCCTTTTTGTAAAATTCACGTGTGCCGATTCCGCATGTTTCAATGGCAGAGGAAATTCCGTTTTCCTTTGCAAGCCGCAGAAGCTCAAGAGTAAATTCAGCCTGATATGAAGGCTCACCACCCGTGACGGTCATTCCGCCGCCCGATGTTTCGTAAAACATCCTGTCCTTCATTACTTCAGTAAAAACCTGCGTTGCAGTCATTTCCTTGCCGATGATATCGTTTGCATCGTTAATGCAGACCTCAGAGCATTTGCCGCAACCTGTACACATTTTTCTGTCGATATTCATAATGCCGTCTGATATATTGCGCACTGAGCATATATCAAGACATCTGCCGCAGGATGAGCATTTTGAAATGTCAAATGAAAGCTCAGGTGATTTATCAAGGCTTTCAGGGTTATGACACCAGATGCATCTGAGAGGACAGCCTTTGAGAAAAACGCAGGTGCGTATGCCGTCGCCGTCATGCAGACAGAATTTTTGAATGTTGAATATGATTCCTGTTTCCATTATGTATTATAAATCCCTTTTAATAAAATAAGAGTTTGTTGTTACCATAAATATAGCACAGATATTATTTTTTTTCAATCAGCATTTGAAAGGAAAGGGATTTTGTTTTTCGGGAAGAAAATCAGAATTTGTCTACGTCTTTCATAGCCTCCCTCCCCGAGGGAGGTGGCAATGCGCAGCATTGACGGAGGGAGTTGAAATGCCGGAAATTACAGCAAAACTGCCATTTCTCAACACTCCCTCAGTCAGCTTCGCTGAC
>JAFYUD010000150.1 GCA_017549665.1 Clostridia bacterium
ACTTTGATGCGTTCTGTAAAATGGATCAAATGTGGAGAATTGTAAAGACCAGTTTTATAGCCTGCCGTGGTCAGAACAGATGCAAGGAATGAACAGACCGTACCCTTGCCGTTTGTGCCGGCAACATGAATACAGCGCAGACTCTTTTCGGGATTGCCCAGCCTTTCAAGAAGAATCTTGAGACGGTCAAGCCCCGGTCTTATTCCGAATGTAAGAAGTGAATGAAAATAATTTTCAGCGTTTGTCATAAATCATCAACTCATAAATCAAGGGGCAGTAAAAGCATATTCTACTGCCCCGATTATATTATCCTAATTTCTCAATACTTGACTTGAGAAGTGCAACCTTTTCAAGGAGCTTTGCTCTGTCTTCCTTCTGCTGTGCGATAACAGCTTCGGGAGCCTTTGCAAGGAATCCGGGATTGCCGAGCTTATTATCAATGAAACCGAGCTTCTTCTCAGCTTCAGCAAGCTCTTTGTTAAGTCTCTTCTTCTCTGCCTCGAAATCAACGAGCTGTGCAAGAGGAAGATAGATTGTTGCATCAGCAGTAACAACGCTTACACTGCCTTCAATTTCAAATGTATCAGCAACCTCAACATCAGATGCAGAAGCAAGTCTCTTAAAGAATTCTGTACCGATACTGAATGTATCCTTATAATTTGTTGCAATGTAAACTGCAGCCTTCTTTGAAGGAGCAACGTTCATTTCTGCACGGCGATTTCTTACTGCCTTGATTGCAGTCATGATGCGTTCCATTTCTGCTTCATCCTCAGCGAAAACAAGATTTTCACTGAATTCAGGCCACTGAGAAACCATGATTGACTCACCTGCATGAGGAAGTGTCTGCCAGATTTCTTCTGTGATGAAGGGCATGAAGGGGTGAAGAAGCTTGAGTGTGTTTGACATAACGTAAACAAGAACTCCCTTGCAGGTTGACTTTGCCTGAGCATCCTCAGAATTAAGACGGATCTTACAAAGCTCGATGTACCAGTCGCAGAGAACGTCCCAGATGAAGTCGTAAAGCTTCTGAACAGCAAGACCAAGCTCGAACTTGTCAAGAGAAGCAGTAACTTCCTTTGCAAGTGTGTTGAACTGGCTGAGAATCCATTTATCTTCGATGGCAAGACCTTCGGGAATATAAGGTGCAGGCTCATTCTCATCAAGATTCATAAGAACGAATCGTGCAGCATTCCAGAGCTTGTTTGCAAAGTTACGGCTTGCTTCAACCTTTTCGTCAGAGAAACGCATATCGTTTCCGGGGCTGTTACCTGTTGCAAGAGTGAATCTGAGTGCATCAGCGCCGTACTGATCGATGATTTCAAGGGGATCAATACCGTTACCGAGAGACTTTGACATCTTTCTGCCCTGAGCATCACGGACAAGACCGTGAATAAGAACAGTGTCGAAGGGTACCTGACCTGTGTACTCAAGAGCAGAGAAAATCATTCTTGATACCCAGAATCCGATGATATCGTAGCCGGTAACGAGTGTATTTGTGGGATAGTAATGCTTGAGGTCAGCAGTTTCTTCAGGCCAGCCGAGAGTTGAGAAGGGCCAGAGTGCTGATGAGAACCATGTGTCGAGTGTATCCTCATCCTGAGCAAGATGTGTGCTGCCGCACTTGGGACATACTGTTACTGTTTCCTTTGAAACGATTGTATCACCACAGTCCTCACAGTACCATGCAGGAATTCTGTGACCCCACCAGAGCTGACGTGAAATACACCAGTCACGTGTGCCGTTCATCCAGTTAAGGTAATTCTTTGTGAATCTTTCGGGAATAAATCTTGTCTCACCCTTTTCAATAGCCTCGATAGCGGGCTTTGCAAGGGGTACCATACGTACGAACCACTGCTTTGAAACCATGGGCTCGATTGTATTGTGACAACGGTAGCATGTGCCTACCTCGTGCTTACGGGGTTCAACCTCTTTAAGATAGCCGCCTGCTTCAAGGTCAGCAAGAATAGCCTTTCTTGCTTCCTTTGTGGTCATACCTGCGTACTTACCGCAGTCAAGAACCTCAGGCTCATTTTCTGCAGCTCTGCCGCTTGCGATAAGCTCGTCAGCAATTCTCTTATCCTCGGCGCCTGTAAGACGTCCGTCATAAGTGAATGTACGTACGATGGGAAGATTGTTTCTCTGACCGACCTCGTAGTCGTTGGGGTCGTGGGCAGGAGTGATTTTAACAACACCTGTACCCTTTGTCATGTCTGCATGCTCATCACATACAATGGGAATTTCCTTATTGAGAAGAGGAAGAATTACGTGGCAGCCGTGAAGGTGCTTGTATCTTTCATCCTCTGCATTGATAGCAACAGCTGTATCACCGAGCATTGTCTCGGGACGTGTTGTAGCAAGCTCAAGCTTTTCGCCCGTCTCCTTTACTGTGTAAAGAAGATGCCAGAAGCT
Organism: Clostridia bacterium; assembly: GCA_017549665.1. The sequence goes on from JAFYUD010000150.1 coordinate 2,410, forward strand.
GCCATCCTTCTCCTCGTACTCAACTTCAGCATCTGAAATTGATGTATTACAGCAGGGGCACCAGTTAACCATACGGTTACCTCTGTAAATAAGATCCTTTTCATAAAGACGGACAAAGACCTCGTTGACAGCCTTGTTACAGCCCTCGTCAAGAGTAAATCTCTCTCTGTCCCAGTCACATGAAGAGCCGAGCTTCTTAAGCTGTTCAACGATTCTGCCGCCGTACTGCTTCTTCCAGTCCCATGCTCTTTCAAGGAATTTCTCACGACCGAGGTCTTCCTTTGTGATGCCTTCCTTCTTCATAGCTTCAACAATCTTAGCCTCAGTAGCAATAGACGCATGGTCTGTACCGGGAAGCCAGAGTGTATCAAAGCCCTGCATTCTTCTGAAACGGATAAGAATATCCTGAAGAGTGTTGTCAAGGGCATGACCCATGTGAAGCTGACCCGTGATATTGGGTGGGGGAATTACGATAGTGTATGTCTGCTTGTTTTCATCACGCTCTGCGTGGAAATACTTACCGTCGAGCCATGATTTATAAATTCTGTCTTCGACGTTTTTAGGATTATACTGTTTTTCAAGTTCCTTACTCATATTAACCTCCGATTTAAAATGTATATTTTACAATAAAAAAACTTCGTCCCGAAAAAAACAGGACGAAGCGAAACTCTCCGTGGTACCACCTGAATTCGGCAATAATGCCGCACTCAAAACCTTTAACGCAGGCATACGGCGGAATCTACTCGTTAAAACTTTCTCTCCGCTTCTCACGGGCGACATTCATTTCAGCTCCGTAAAGCCTCGCACCAACCGGCTTCTCTCTTGAAAGGAATCAGAAACTA
>JAFYUD010000011.1 GCA_017549665.1 Clostridia bacterium
ACTTCAGCAGCTCAGAATTCAATTATGAAGAAGTACGGTGCACCTCTTCGTGCAGTTTTCCCCGGAAGATGCTTCAGAAATGAGTCAACAGATGCTTGTCATGAAAATACTTTCTTCCAGATGGAAGGTATCATGATTGATGAAGATATTTCTATTTCAAACCTTATCTACTTCATGAAGACTATGCTTTCAGAAGTATTCGGTCAGGATGTCACAGTCAGACTCCGTCCCGGCTTCTTCCCCTTCGTTGAACCCGGCTTTGAGCTTGATATTCAGTGTCTTATCTGCGGCGGTGACGGTTGTCCATCATGTAAGAATTCAGGCTGGCTTGAGCTTTGCCCCTGCGGTATGATTCATCCCAATGTTCTTGAATACGGCGGAATTGACACAGAGAAGTACACAGGCTTCGCATTCGGTCTCGGACTTACAAGACTTGCAATGATGAAGTACGGTATCAAGGATATCCGTGTGCTCAACTCAGGTAATCTTAAGTCACTTTCACAGTTTATAGGTAAGTAAGGGAGGAGAGAGAAAATGTTTGTATCAATGAACTGGATAAATGAATATGTTGATCTCAGTGGTCTCAATGTTGAAGAGATTATTCATCGTTTTACTCTTTCCACTGCTGAAGTTGAAGATATCATTTATAAAGGCAATGACATTGAAAAGGTTGTTGCAGGTAAAATTATAAATATTGAAAACCACCCTGACTCAAAGAAGCTTCATCTTCTTAAGGTTGATGTGGGTACAACTGTACTTGACATCGTATGCGGTGCTCCCAATGTCAGAGAGGGTATGATTGTACCCGTAGCTCAGGCAGGCGGCAGAGTATGCGGCGGTGAAATCAAGACTGCAGTTGTTGCAGGTTATGAATCATTCGGCATGTGCTGCTCAGAGTCAGAGCTTGGCATCAGTGATGACCATTCAGGTCTTATGGAGCTTGATGCTGATACTGTACTCGGCACAGATATCTGTGATATTTTCCCCATCAAGGACGTTATTTTTGAAGTTGACAACAAGTCTCTTACAAACCGCCCTGACCTCTGGGGTCATTACGGTATCGCAAGAGAATTCTCAGCTATCACAAAGCGTCCTCTCAAGCCTCTTGCAATCGACGAGAGCAGCTATGACGAGGGTGAGGAAATCCCCGTTGAAATCAAGAGCGACTATGCTTACAGATATTCAGCACTTCGTATCAATAATATCAGAAAGACAGTCAGCCCCGTAGATATGAGAATCAGACTTTTCTACTGCGGTATGAGAGGAATCAACCTTCTTGCTGACCTTACAAACTATCTTATGCTTGAAATGGGTCAGCCCATGCATGCATTTGACGGCAAGAAAGTACAGTCAATCGGTGTAGGTCTTGCAGAGGGTAACGGAAAATTCACAACTCTTGACGAGGCTGAGAGAGAGCTTGATGAAAATACTCTTCTCATTCTTAACAATAATGAGCCTGTTGCTATTGCAGGTATCATGGGCGGTCTTGATTCAGAAATCGTAGGTGACACAGACAGTGTTGTGCTTGAGTCTGCTAACTTTGACGGCGTCTGCGTGCGTAAGACATCTTCAAGACTCGGTCTTCGTACAGATGCTTCAATGCGTTATGAGAAGATTCTTGACCCCGAAATGACAGTAACTGCTATCCGTCGTTTTGTAAAGCTTCTCAAGGATATTGAGCCTGATTGCTACGTTGCATCAAAGCTTGCTGACGTTTACAATAAGAAATATCCTGAAATCGAGCTTACATTTGACAAGAGATATGTAGACCGTTATACAGGTATTGATATTTCAACTGAGCAGATTGTTGAAACACTTACTGCTCTCGGCTTCGGTGTAAAGACAGAGGATAATACATTCACAGTTAAAGTTCCTTCATGGAGATCAACAAAGGATGTTACAATCAAGGCTGATATCATCGAAGAAATCACAAGAATCTACGGTTATGATAACTTTGAAATCACAACAACACTCAGTGCTCTCAAGCCCGTAAGAGCTGAAGCTGTAAAGAGTGAAGATGCACTTATCAAAGACCTTCTTGTAAACAAGTTCAATCTTCATGAGGTTCATTCATACATCTGGTGTGACGGTAAGAAGTATAAGAAGCTCGGTATTGAAGTTGAAGACAACTGCCGTATCCTCAATATTCCTACTCCCGAAAACGGCACAATCAGAAACTCAATGATTCCCACTCTTCTTACAATGGCTTATGAAAACAAGTCTTATGCTCCCGCATTCGGCATTTTCGAGGCAGGCCGTGTAGTTGACGGTTATCTTGAAAACGGCTACTGCAATGAGAGAAGACATCTCGGTATTGTCATGTTTGATAAGACAGTATCAGAAAAAGATCTTTACTTCAAGGTTCTTAATATGCTCAAGTTCATTTTCCGTGATATCAAGCACGATGATGCTCAGTTTGCAAAGGCAACAGAAGTTACTCATGCATATCAGCATCCCAAGAACACTGCAATTATTTCATACAATGGTGAAAAGATCGGTGAAATGTTCACACTTCATCCCATGAATAATCAGAAGCTTGACAAGAATGCTGCTATCGTCTGTGCAGAAATTGATCTTGACAGCTTCTATGCTATCAATGTCTGTGACGTTCAGTATTCAGAGCCTTCAAAGTTCCCTGCAATCGATTACGACCTGTCATTCATCATGCCCGACGGCAAGAAGTATGCAGATATCAAGGCTGTATGGGAAGGTATGGCAATTCCTGAGCTTGCAGGTGCAAAGGTTATCGATATGTTCGACGACGGCACAACAAAGAGTATGGCTGTAAGACTTTCATTCTCTGCACCCGACAGAACACTTGCAATGGATGAGATTCAGAAGTATATTGATGAAATCCTTGCAAAACTTGGCGAAATCGGCATTGCACTCAAGCAGTAATTAAATAAAAAAATACCGGCAAAGACTTTTTCTTAAGTCAATGCCGGTTTATTTTTTTATCAGTAATTTGCTATATAATCAATAATTCCCTGTGCGATTGCCGTTGCGAGAATTTTCTGACCGCCTTCGGAAATCAGAAACTGACCGTCAAGCTCATTTGTAAGATAGCCGCACTCAACGAGTACACTGGGACATTCTTCAATTCGTGTTACATTGAAGGGGAAGAATTTTATCTTTCTGTCAAGTGTTGAGTATGCTTTTGACTGCGTGTCAGTGTAATAGTAATTACGCCATGCATTAACAAGCTGATTATGAATTGACTGTGCAAGAGGCATAGAGTAGTTTTTATAATAGAATGTGTGCGTACCCATCCATGAGGTGTCATCAGCGCCGTCACAATGGATGCTGACAAACATATCGGGGTTTTCGTTTCTTGCGATTTTAACTCTTTGTGCAAGCGACAGTGCATCATTTTCACTTCTTGTGACGATGACCGTTGCGCCTTCAGCTCTGAGAATCTCAGCCGCTTTCATTGCGATTGAATATGTTACGGTTTCCTCGTATACTTCCATTCTGTAATTTGTACCGGGGCTGCCGTAACCGCCGTGACCGGGATCGAGCATAATAACAGTGCCGGTCAGGGATGAAGGATTGTTTTTGAATTCAAGGATGATTTTTC
>JAFYUD010000151.1 GCA_017549665.1 Clostridia bacterium
CCATCTGTTTTCTGCATGTGAGTGTGGCACGTGTCAGGTCGTCAGCATTCGTGCCGTCAATGTCGATGGCATTTGTCATATTACAGGTCACAACTCCGGGGAGAGTTGATTTGTAGGTGAGAATATGGCCTGCAGGGTAGGGAATATGCTCCTTTGCAAGTGCCTGTAATTCACCGTCGGGAGTGTCATAAGTTGATTCAAAGGAGCCTAAAAATACGGCACGGTCATAGTCTACACCACCAACCTTGAACATCAGGGTTGCAGGCTGCATTTTATTGTCACTTTCTCTGCCGAGGATGAATTCTGCGCCCGATTTTGCGGCAATGTCACCATCACCCGTTGCATCGATTGTCACCTTTGCGTAAATATCTGTCCTGCCTGATTTGTTGATAACCGTTGCACCGAGGACTTTATCACCGTCACAGATTGCATCTTCTGCAAAAGTGTAAAGCATAATGTGACAGCCTGCCTCGCAGAGCATTTCAAGATAAAGAGTTTTCAGCTTTTCGGGGTCAATGAGATTTACGATTTTATCCTTGAAATCACCCTCATTTTTTTCAGCGGATCTCTTGAGAATTTCAAAGTACAGCGGACTTTCACAGCTGCCTGTCCAGTGACTCATAAGACCTGAAGTTGAAATTCCGCCGATGTCGCCGCATTGCTCAACGAGGATAACATCTGCACCGTTTTTTGCCGCTGTATAAGCCGCCGCAAAGCCTGACGGACCGCTTCCCAGCACTAACACATCGGTGTGAAGTTCAGATTTGTTTATCATTTAAATTCCCCCGGAAAAGGTTTCTTTTTTATCTAATATAGTCTTAACATAATCTTCGTATTCTGTCGGAATTCCTATACAATACTTTTCGTAATAATGAATAAAATCAACAGGAAATATGAAATTTCCGTCTATGATAATGCCTGCTTGTTCAATTAACTGATTATCAAAAATATCCACTGTTGTCATTGGGCATACTGCTGAAATCGGCAAGCTTTTTAGATAATTCAATATAGTTGTTTTTGGTAAGTCATTTCTGTATTCTTTATATTTATCGAATTTTTCTTCACATTTTCCATACTTCATGCCTTCAAAAAAGCCAAAATGTTTCATGTTGCTCACCTGAAAAATAAATCAATATTGATTATATATTTAAAAACTGTCTATCATAAAAATCATACAATAAAAATTTTGAGCTGTCAAGATAATGGCAAAACGCATATTTACTGTCGGAAAAACATAAATAACGAATAATAGTGCATATTAATTGTCGTCAATATGTATGCAATTGTCGCATAAAACTATTGATTTTAAGGAATTGTATGTGCTACACTTAAATAAAGAGAATTATCCGGAGGGGATTTTATGTCAAAAAAAATAACCGCTGTTATTGCGGTTGCGGTTGCAGCAGTGATTATTGTTACGGTGTTGATTTTCAGTCCCAAGGCTATCAGAATTGACTTTGACAATGTTGTTGATGAAATGCATCCTGTTCACAATATCGGCAGAATGCCCGATTATGAGCTTGACAGTGAAATGAACAGATATTTTACAGAAGCGAATATGACTTCATGCCGCACACACGATATCAATGTGACCGATATACATCGGATTTTTCCCGATTTTTCAAAGGATGTAAATGACGAAAGTGCATACTTCTTTGAAGAAAGTGACAAGGTGCTTGCCGCAATCATTGATGCAGGTATGGAACCGTTTTTCCGTTTCGGTATCAGCTGGAGCGATCCTGAAAAATCACGTGAGCATCTTCAGCCTCCTGCAGACTTTGAGAAATGGGCGCAGATATGTGAGCATATCATTCTCCACTATAACGAGGGTTGGGCAGACGGTTTTAATTATGATATAGAATACTGGGAAATTTATAACGAGCCTGACTGTCAGCCTGTGCCTGAAAACAGTAATTTCTGGCAGGGTACACCCGAAGAATTCTATCGTCTTTATGATGTTACAGCAAAGCATCTCAAGGAAAAATTCCCCGGGCTTAAAATCGGCGGTTACGGCTCATGCGGCTTCTATGCGCTTACAAAAACAAACGCCGTGAACACAGGTTCAAGTCCTGAAAATCAGTATTTTATCACATTCTTTGAGGATTTCCTCAGCTACATAAAAGAGCATAATTCCCCCATGGATTTCTTCACATGGCACAGCTACACAACCACATGGAAGAATCAGCAGTACATCGGTTATGTCAGAGAAATGCTTGCAGGTGCAGGCTACGGTGAGACAGAAATTATTGTTGATGAATGGAATTTCAATCCCATGGAAAACGATAAAATTGACCGCAGATACGGTGCAAATCAGACCTCAATGCTGATTATGTATCAGAATGAAGGACTTGACATGGCGCATTATTATTGCGCAAATTATTGGCCTGAATCTGTTCATGCAGGTATGTTTGTAAGGGAAAATAAGCCTTCATCAGCATACTACGGCTTCTGGGCATTCGGACAGATGTACGCTCTCGGCAATCAGGCTGAAATAAAGAACAAGAGCCTTCCGGAAGACTTGTACGCAGTTGCCGCAACGGGTGACGGCGGACAGGCACTTCTGATTTCAAATATTTCAGAAAAGAAAGACCGTACACTTAAAATTGATGCAGGTGAATATACCGTGGATAAATGTATGACGGTAAACGAAAGCTGTGAATGGGTAGAAATCGAGCTTCCCGATAAAATCGAAAGCGGACAGATGCTTTATATCACATTTGAAAAATAATTCTGAAAAAATGACCTCCTTGTATGAGCAAGGAGGTTTGTTGTAATCTTTGTGTTATTTGATTTTACTTCTGCATTCTTCCGCATGTTTTTCCATCATATCAGCCTCAACATCATAGCCTCTGCTGCGGTAAATATCCGCCATTTTCATATACTCTTTATACGCCTTTTCGTATTCACCTACCTCATTATACAGCCCTGCTTTGCAGTCAATCTCATCGCAGAAATATGTTCCGATTTCATCGGCTTTGTCGTAATATTCCAAAGCCTCATCATATTTTTTTAGATTCTTTGCAATATCACCGCCGTGAATGTACATTCGCCAATCATCGGGAAATTTTATGACGGCATTTTTAAAAATACTGTATGCTGCATCATATTTTTCCGCCCAGATAAGTGCGATAAGAAGGTTGTCTGTGTTTCTCGGATTATCGGGAGCAGTTTTAATCTTTTCTTCAAGTTCCGATATGATTTCATCCTCTTTGTGAAGAAGAAAAAACATCCATATTCTCTGCATGCAGGCAATTGAATAATTCTGCGGATCATCATTCGGGTCATCACTGACAGCTTTGTCATACCACTCAACGGCAATATCCCTGCAATAATTCATCATATACATATGTATCCAACCGTAGAGCCATTTATCCTCGGTTGACATCTCACCTTTTTTTATAAGCTTTTCGTATTCAATACGGCAACGCATAAAGTCCTCGGGGTCGTGTGACTGCTCATAAACAGAAGCAAGACGCCGGGCATAGTTACCGTAAGCAACGGAATTCTTTTTGTAGAAGTCATCAACCGTTACCTCGTAAAGCCCAGCAAGTGCGGGCATAGTGAGAACATCGGGCAGGGTTGTTCCACATTCCCAACGGGAAACAGTCTGAGAGTTCACATTTAATTTTTCTGCAACCTGTTCCTGAGTAAAGCCCTTTGCAATACGGTATTTTTTCAGATTATTGCTGAATATATTGTTCATATCATTCACCTTTTTTTTGTTTTTTCCGAAGCTTCTGTTGTGATTATATCACGGAAAAATAAATTCTGTAAGGTCTTATTTTATGAACAGACTCTTTGTTTGTGTGTGGTTGAGCTGCGACTGCGGAAGATATCACTACTAAAAATGAACCTCCTTGTTTACAAGCAAGGAGGTTTTCTGTTATTCAATTTTATCTCTTCACTCCGGACACCATATACATTCTGTCGTCGGAAATCATTACATCAATATCAAGATAGGTCTGCAGCATCTCCGCCAGTGCTTCTTTTTTCATAAGAGGGACGGATACATTTCTTGCGCTGCCTGAGTGACATTCCGCTAATTTCTTTTCACTTATGCCGTGCGCAATACTGAGTCTGCCTGACGGATTCAGTGCTTCCGCCAGGTTTCTGATAAGCTTTTCAGGCTCGTCAAAATGGGGAAATGCATTGTAAATCATTATCACATCAAACTTTTCTTCAAAAGAAAAATCTGTCGCATCCCCACAGAAAATGCGTGTCCCGGGGAATTTCTCTCTTGCAGTTTTTACCATGTTTTCAGATATATCGATACCGGTTATCTCTGCCCCTGCTTTCAGATAATCGGGGAAGAGCACCCCTGTACCGCAAGCAACATCAAGAACCTTTATGCCGTCTTTTATGCCGCCTTTTGAGAGAATTTCTGCGATTACTTCTTCG
>JAFYUD010000152.1 GCA_017549665.1 Clostridia bacterium
ATCTGTGCCGCAGGTAACAAGTACGATGCAGAAGCTGTAGAAATGGTTCTTGAAAAAGAAATGCGTACAGATGCTGCTGCAAAGCTTTTCGGCGGTTCAAAGTATATCAACCCCGTTGAAGCTCTTGTAATGCGTGTTGTTTATAAGACAAAGTATTCCAAGAAGACAGAGACAAACAAATAATAAATTTCAGCTCTCCGAAAGGGGAGCTGTTTTAATATTGTAATTTCAATTATAATGTGATATACTCTTTTCGGGTGATATAATATGTATATATATTTATTATTAATATTAATAATACTTATAATAGTATTTCTTCTGTGGTGTTTAAATAAGAAACGTAACGGCATCTGTCCGTTCTGTGTTATGAAGCAGTTTATGTCAAAATCCAAGCTGACAATTAAAATTAAAGAGGATGAATTCTTTGATGGTGGTGATGCACTCACTCCGCCTATGGGTTGGTCAAGCTGGAACACCTTCCGTAATCAGATTGATGAAAAGCTTATTTATGATACAGCTGTTGCTCTCAGGGAATCAGGTCTTGCAGAAGCAGGATATAAATATATAAATCTTGATGATTGTTGGCATTCTTCTGTAAGAGACGAAAACGGCTGTCTGCAGGGTGACCTTGTCCGCTTTTCCTCAGGCATTGATACCCTTACTGCAAAAATTAACGATTTGGGACTTAAAGTCGGACTTTATTCTTCAAACGGTGATTTCACTTGTGAGGATTTACCTGCAAGCCTTGGCCATGAAAAGCTGGATGCTGAAACCTTTGCACGCTGGGGCGTTGAATATTTCAAATATGATTTCTGTCATAATATAGAAATTCCTTCTGCAGCTCCTCTTGTGGAAAAAATTGAAATCGGTGCAGGCAGTGATATCAGATGTCTTACTGCTGACGATGCAAAGCTTTCAGGTCTTGCACGTATTATTCATAACAAAAAGCTTGAAACAGGGAAGTATATTGCATTTCTCGGACATGGTAAGGGCAGGGCCGAATTTTTATTCGATTCTGATTCACGTAAAAAACTTCCTCTTACATTAGTTGTTAAAAAACAGGGGCGATTTGAAAAATATATTGTAATCAGAGTCAATGACAGATATTATGAGATGTTTCTGCCTTTTACAAAGTCATGGAGCCTTACAGGGCGCTATCAGTGTATGATTGAGCTTGATAAGGGTGAAAATAAGATCGAAATATTTAATCCTGTCTGTACGAGAGCCGATAGTGCCTATATTCAGTATAAACGAATGGGTGAAGCTCTTAAAAATGCATCGGCAGATAAGAAAATTACATATTCTATCTGCGAATGGGGACGAAACAAGCCTAAAAACTGGGCATGGAATGCAGGAAATCTTTGGCGTACAACTCCCGATATACGTCCTGTATGGAGCTGGATAAACATTATATATAATGTAAATCTCAGATTATCTGAATTTGCAGGACCCGGTCATTGGAATGACCCTGATATGCTTGAAGTCGGCAACGGTAAACTGACTTATGATGAGAACAAGACACATTTCTCACTTTGGTGTATGATGGCTGCGCCGCTGATTCTCGGTAATGACATACGCAGATATAGTGAAAGTCAGGATGATAAAGTCCTTGAAATTCTTAAAAATAAGTATATGATTGCAATCGATCAGGACTCACTCGGCTATCAGTGTATTCGTTATAAACGTACTTCAACAGCTGATTATCTTGTCAAAAAACTCAGCAACGGAAATCACGCAGTTTGTATTTTTAACAGATCATCTGTCAGCAAAAAGCTTACTTTTGACACTGCGGAATTGCCATCTGAAATCAAAGCTGATTGCGGTTATTACGAGGTATGGAGTGGTAAAAAATATGACGAAAATAAGGCAGTTTTTGACATAAATCCTCATGGCTGTGTGGTGCTTATAACAGAAAATCATATCTGATTTCTTAAAAGGACAGTTATTTACTGTCCTTTTTTTTATTGGAAAAATTCAGTTGAATTTACAGAAAAAATTGAAATATTTCAGAATGCATGTTGTACTTGTAGTGTATGAATGGAAAAATATGCTACAAAATGTAGCCATTGTGAATGAAATAATAATATAAATGAGTGTAATATAGGGAAATATAGAAAACATCAACCTTGCAATTTTGTAAGACTTCACAAAAAAATGAGCATTAATTCCCAGAAAATGACAATCAAAGAGTGCATATTACCATTTAATTGGTAATTCGTATGGTGCATTTTAATACAATTCGTCATTATGCACAAAATTAAATACTCAAAGTTGCTTGACATTAACAATAAAGTTGCTTATAATGCGGATGTCTTGGAAACAGTGTATTAAAGCAGTGAATATACATCAATTTTATTCATTTCAGTTCACTGCAAATAAACATCAAAGGAGACAATTCTATGAAGAAAGTATTTCAGAATCTTTCTGCCGCCATCGATATGGTTTCACCGAGAAAATGTGCAGCTGTTCTTGTTGTTATAGTTGCAACTCTTACTTCGGTAGCTTGTATCGGTTTTTCAGTTTCTGATCGTGCAGCATCCGCTCAGACAGAAGCATCTGAAGACAGCAGACAGGGTATGGCCGCACTTTCAGAATCCTATTTATCCCTGAATTCAGAAAAGACATTTGCAATGCTCGCTCTTAAAGGTCAGCTTGATGCTGAAGAAGAGAGTGAATCAATCAATCTCAAGGAAGAAATTTTAACTGTTAAGACAGAGTCAGAAATCGAAAATACAGTTTCTGAAACTACAACTAAAGCTCAGGAAACAACTACAAAAACACCTGTAACCACTACCAAGGCTCCTGAGACAACAACCAGAGCGCCTGAAACTACCACAAAGGCACCTGAAACTACTACTAAAGCAAAAGAAACCACAACTGTTAAGGAAACTGATGTTGCTGTTGATGCAGAAGTCAGCAAGGATGGTTATACATTTGACGAATTAGGAATTTCTCAGATATCAAATATTGATGTTCCTGATGATATTCTTTTTGATGCGAATGGTATTCCTCTTAATTATTCCCGTAAGCTTACAGGAAAGTCCACAGCATACTGTATGGGACACACCACTGCAACTGGTACAAGTGTTCATCCCGGCGTAGTTGCTGTTGACCCCAGAATTATTCCTTACGGCTCTAAAATGTACATCGTCGGTTCAGACGGTACAGTTTACGGTTATTCTTCAGCCGAAGATACCGGCGGTTTCATTTACTGGAACAATGCTCCCATTGTTGATCTTTATATGAGCACAACAAACGCTTGCTATGCATGGGGCAACAAACAGGTTACTGTTTATATTTTCTGATATAAAAATACAGGAGTCTGAGGCTCCTGTATTTTTTCTTGCATTTTATGGAAGAATATGCTATAATAACTTAGCTATATAATATTTCCGTAAGGAAAGGAGCAATTAAAGTGAAAAAAATTATTGCAGTTTTACTTTCTGTTCTTATGATCTGTACATCATTTTTTACAGTGGTAGGTTTTGCCGAAGAGCAGGAAATGAATTATGACACACCCATCATTGTTGTACGTGGTATGGCATTTATGGGACTTACAATCAACGAGGGTACACCCGCTGAACGCAAAAGCGTTGTTTTACCTGATACTGATACTATTGTAAGTCTTGTAATCGATCTTGCAAAAACATACTTTATGGAAAAGAGACTTGATATTGATGCAATCGTAGACGTTGCAGATACAGCAATCGGTTCACTTGCATGTGATAAGAACGGTGATTCTCTTTATAATGCAAGCTATACAAAGTATCCTTATTCTGCTGCAGTTCATACAAATCTTTATGATGACGGCGGTTCAGGTGAATGGGGCGTAGTTACAGCCGCTATTGATAAATACGGCGCTGATAAGGTTTATTTCTTCACATATGACTGGAGACTTGATCCTTCTGATACTGCTGATGACCTTGCAGTTATGATTGAAAGAGCAAAGACAGAGCATAACAGTGATAAAGTAGACATCGTATGCTGCAGCATGGGCGGTGTTATCACAGACTGTTATATCTACGAATACGGTACAGACAGCCTTGACACTGTTATTTTCGATTCTACAGCATTCTGCGGTACACACCTTACTACAGACCTTTTCCAGGGTAAGGTTCTTATTACAGCTGAAATGCTCAAGTACTTCCTTGGCGATCTTTTAGGTAATGAGCTTATTACAAACATTCTTTATTCTGTAGGCGTTCTTGACATGGTTGCAGACTTTGCAATGAAGATCGTTGATGAATATAAGGATGAAATTTACGAAAAGTTCCTCAGAGACGTATTTGCAACTATGCCTATCATGTGGGCAATTGCTCAGCAGGATGAATATGAAGCCTGCGTAGAGTATATGTTCCCCACAGATGAACTTAAGGCAGAGTATGCAGGTCTTCTTAAGAGAACAGATAATTTACACGAAATCATGAGCGGTATGGATGAGCTTCTTCTTTCACTTCCTGAAAAGGGTGTTAAGGTTGCAGTTCTTGCAGGCTATAATGCTCAGATGCCTCCTGTTTACGCTTCAGCTATGGTTTCCGGTGATACAATCCTTGAATCAGATTTCATGCTCGGCAGAGCTGTCGTAGCTGATCTTGGCAGCACACTTGGTGACGACTACGTAGGCGAGCGTGTTTCACCTGACAACTGCGTTGACCTTTCAAACGTTCTTTTCCCTGAATATACATGGGCAATCAGAAACGGTTCACACATTATCGGTACTCATGGCACAAACAGTGCAGATCTTGTAATGGCTATCCTTGGTTCAGAGGTTCAGCCTACAGTCACAACATTTGCTCAGTTCCCTCAGTTCATGGTTGCTGATGAAGATCAGAATCTTTTCACTTTTGAATAAAATAAAAAATTCTCCGATGGTTATTCCATCGGAGTTTTTTCTTGTTCTTTTTTAAGGCATTTGAAAAACCATATGAGAAACGGAACACTTACAAGGAATGTAAGTCCGTCTGAAATAGCCTGAGAATACTCAATTCCTGAAAGTCCGAGTAAAGAGGGCAGTGTGAGAATTAACGGAATAAAGAATAATCCCTGACGGCAGCAGGAGAGTATTGTTGCCATTAATGATTTTCCCACAGATTGTAATAGTGAATTTGCGACTATTGTTGTTGCCATCAGCGGCATTGCAATGCATTGTGCTCGCATGGCTGCAGTTCCTATTTCGATTACTGTCGGGTCTTCAGCTCTGAATATGCTCATTATCTGAGGAGCAAAAATATAAATGCCTGCTGCAAGAATTATCATTATAACCGAGTCGGTTATCAGTGTGAATCTGAATGATTTTTTTACACGGTCAAACATCTTTGCACCGTAGTTATAGCCTGCAACAGGCATAAATCCCTGACCGATGCCGATACAGACGCAGAAGACAAGCATCGCAACCTTTGTGGTGATTGACATGGCAGCAATTGCAGCGTCTCCGTAAGGATTAGCTGAAGTGTTGAGCAATACAGTTGCCACACTTGCAAGTCCCTGTCGTGAGAGTGACGGCATACCCGTTATCAGAATCTCACCGTATGTCTTCGGTCTGAATGATATATTCCTGATGCTTAATTTTATATTACTCTTTTTGAATATAAACATTGAGATCAGCAGAATGAAGCTGATTGCCTGACTTATAAGTGTGGCAAGAGCAGCCCCTGCAGTTTCCATATTGAGAGTAAAGATGAATATCGGGTCGAGAATAATATTCAGAATTCCGCCCGCCGTAAGACCTATCATGGAAAGTGCCGCTTTTCCTTCAGACCTGAGTATATTGTTCAGAACAAATGAGGCGCAGATAAAGGGGACACCCCAGATAATATAGTTGCCGTAGGCGATTGTGTAATCAATGTTTGTTTCTGTTGCACCAAGCATCGTCATAATCTGCGGAGTAAACAAGAGACCGCTTATCATTATAATCGTGCCTATAGCAATAGCCGTAAAAAATGCAGTTGATGCGTAAGTGTCGGCTGCTTTTTTGTTTTTCTCACCGAGTCTTCTTGCAAGCAGACTTCCTGACCCCATTCCGAGAGTAAATCCGACAGCCTGTACAATCGTCTGTAATGAAAATACGATTCCGACTGCACTGCTTGCACTGGTAGACAGCTGAGACACGAAAAATGTGTCCGCAAGGCTGTAAATTGACGTTACAAGCATACTTATGGTCGTAGGTACAGCAAGCTTGGTTACAAGCTTACTGACGGGCGTCTGCGTCATTTTTATAAATTGTTTTTCTTCTCTGTTAGCTGATTCCAAATCATCACACCTCACAGAATTTTCATTTCATCGTCATCCTCGTTTTCACGATATAAACCGAAGGCTTCATTTTTATTATCGTCAAGGAAAACTTTGAGATACTCACTGAAATTCGGTGAAAGATCAAATGAATTAATTTCAGATTTTTTTGCCCAGAAAACCTTTCCTTCATCAGTTTCCTTGATAAGCTCGCCTGAAAACTCCGTTGTTCTGAAAAGAATAACAATATATCTGCTGTCTGTATCCTTGTTGCACCAATGAACAGTGCCGCAGATTTTCGGATTTCTGATATCAAGTCCCGTTTCTTCCTTTGCTTCACGGATTGCACTTTCAGTAAAGCTTTCACCTTTTTCAATGTGACCGCCGGGAAAAGTAATCCCTATCCAGTATTTTACCCGATTCTGAACAATTACTTCATCCGTTTCAGGATTTTCTATCATTATCATATTTGTAAGTTCACATTCCATTTTCTTTCACCTAAAATTCAAGGCTGTACCTGATTGATACAGCCTTTGGATTAATTAATATTCGATGATACCTTCAAAGATAAGGTCTGTGTTACCCTCAAGTGTGATTTCATCGTCAGTATAGTTGACGATAAGGTCGCCGCCCTTGAGTCTTACAACGATATCCTTGCCTTTTTCGCAGTAACCAAGCTCACATGCTGCTGCAACAGCTGCGCAGGCACCTGTACCGCAGGCATAAGTCTCACCGTTGCCTCTTTCCCATACTCTCATACGGAGTGTACGGCTGTCAACAACACGGACAAACTCAGTATTGATTTTTTCAGGGAAGTACTTAGCGTTTTCGAATTCGGGACCGATTTCCTTAAGGTTGTAAGCATCGATGTGTGTACCGAATACTACACAGTGGGGATTACCTACAGATACGCAAGTAACATTGTATTCCTTACCGTCAACAATGATAGGCTGATCGATAACCTTACCTGAGCTGATGTTTGTAGGAATTTTTTCTGCTTCAAATTCAGCTTTACCCATATAAACCTTAACAGACTTAACTCTGCCGTTTTCTGTGTAAAGGTGAATTCTCTTGAGACCTACGGGAGTCTCGATTGTAAGATGTGTCTTGTTAACAATTCCGTTGTCATAGAGGTATTTACCTGCACAGCGTAAGCCGTTACCTGCAATATAACCCTTTGAACCGTCCTTGTTGAACATAAGCATCTTTGCATCTGCAACATCAGACTTTTCAATAAGAACAATACCGTCTGAACCGATACCGTAGTGTCTGTTACAGAAGTTTATAGCAAGAACCTCGGGAGAAGTGATTTCGCCGTTGAGATTATCAAAGAAGATGAAGTCGTTACCTGAGCCCTGCATCTTTGCGAACTTGAGCTTTGAAGGCTCTGTACGCATGTCATTGATATTTACAAGCTCAGTATTTGCCTGAGTGAATCCGCTTGCAAGAATATCTGCAAGAACGTTTGCTGTATCAATTGAAGTAAGAGTTGCAACTGAAAGCTGAAGTGCACGTCTGTGAAGCTTGATAAAGTCATCAACAACGTCAAGGGGTGTACCTGTGTAAACGATGTACTTGATCTTGCCGCTTTCGAGAAGGTCCATGCTTGTGTTTGATGAATCGTAAAGCTTGTTGACAACTGTTACGTCGATATCAACGCTGCTGATAACCTTTGCTGTGCCTTCTGTTGCATAGATCTTGAGACCAAGGTCGTGGAACTTCTTAGCAAGCTGAATAACTTCGGGCTTGTCAGCATCCTTGACCGTGATATATACGCCCATTTCTTTTCTGAATGTCTTGGGAGCTATTTCAAAGCCTGCAGAAACGAGACCCTTGAAGAGTGCTTCGTCAATTGTCTTACCGACACCGAGAACTTCACCTGTTGACTTCATTTCGGGGCCAAGGCTTGAGTTTGCATCAAGAAGCTTTTCAAATGAGAATACGGGTACCTTAACAGCAAAGTAGGGAGGTGTCTTATAGAGACCTGTGCCGAAACCGAGCTCCTTAAGAGGAGTGCCGGTCATAACCTTAGTTGCGATATCAACCATGGGAACGCCCGTAACCTTGCTGATGTAGGGGATTGTTCTTGAAGCTCTGGGGTTAACCTCGATAACGTAAAGCTCATTTTCGTAAATGAGGTACTGAATGTTAACGAGACCCTTTGTTCCGAGCGCAAGTGCAAGATTTGTTGAGCAGTCAATAATTGTCTGCTTCATTGTATCACGGAGATTAAAGGGGGGATATACTGCGATTGAGTCACCTGAGTGAACACCTGCACGCTCAACGTGCTGCATGATACCGGGGATAAGAACATCCTTGCCGTCTGAGATAACGTCAACTTCAAGCTCTGAGCCCATCATGTATTTATCTACAAGAACGGGATTCTCAATCTTGCCTGAAAGGATGATGTTCATGTACTTTCTTACGTCCTCGTCGTTATATGCGATTGTCATGTTCTGACCGCCGATAACGTATGAGGGACGAAGAAGTACGGGATATGTGAGAGTGTGAGCAGCATTGAGAGCTTCTTCAAGTGTAAGAACACCCATACCCTTGGGTCTTCTGATACCGAAATTCTCAAGAAGTGCGTCGAACTTTTCTCTGTCTTCAGCGATATCGATACCTTCAGCTGAAGTACCGAAAATCTTGAATCCGTTATCATCAAGGAACTTTGTAAGCTTGATAGCTGTCTGTCCGCCGAATGCAACAACGACACCCTCGGGCTTTTCAGTCTTGATAACACCGAGTACATCTTCGGGGGTGAGAGGCTCAAAGTAAAGTCTGTCAGCTGTATCAAAGTCTGTTGAAACTGTTTCGGGGTTGTTGTTGATGATAACAACTTCATAGCCGAGCTTTTTGAGAGTCCATACACAGTGAACAGAAGAGTAGTCAAATTCGATACCCTGACCGATTCTGATAGGACCTGAGCCGAGAACTATAATCTTCTTCTTTGTGTTGTTCTTAAGGTAATCTCTTGCTTCACAGTCATTATCAAATGTTGAGTAGAAGTAAGGAGTGAGAGCCTTGTATTCAGCTGCGCAGGTATCAACCATTTTGTAAACGGGATCACGGGGATTTTCAATCTTGCTGCCGCTGATTCTTTCGATAGCAGCATCAGTGTAACCGTATTTCTTACCCTTGAGATAAAGCTCGTCAGTAAGACCGTTTGCAATTTCTGCTTCATAGTTTGCAAGATTTCTGAGCTTTTCAATGAACCACTCGTCAATCTTTGTGATGTCATGAATCTGCTCAGTTGAAACGCCTCTCTTGATAGCCTCAAATACTGTGAAGAGAAGGATATCATCAACATCCTTAAGCTTTTCAACGATGTCGATTTACTTATCATGAAACTTCTTGTATTTAAGAGTATCATGTGAAATCTCAGCGCC
>JAFYUD010000153.1 GCA_017549665.1 Clostridia bacterium
AGAGATAACGGTTTTGATGAGGGTGAGTATGCAGCTGTATTCTATCTTAAGGATAAGTACACTGCTGTCGATTCAGGTACATTCTGGCTTTCAGATACTCCCGATGTTCCTTCAATGGGTTGGGGCGCATCATGCTACAGAATCTGTACATGGGTTGTTCTTGAAAACATTGAAACAGGTGCGCAGTATCTTCATATGAATGCTCATTTTGATTATGCAAATGATGAGATAAGATACAACAGCGCTGAAATGATCAATGATTTTGCAGCTCAGTATGCTGATATTCCTGTTGTATATACAGCAGACATGAATTTCAATGAAGGCTCTGTTTATTACAACACTATGCTTGACGCAGGTGTTTTCACAGACACAAAGAAAGCAGCAGAAAACACTATGGACTACCTTACGTACCATGATGCAAAGCCTGTTCTTCATACAGGTGAAGTCATTGACTTTATTATGACTAATAATAAGTTTGATGCAGAAGTTTACAAGGTTGTAACTGCAGGTGTTGACGGAAATTATGTTTCAGACCATTTCCCCGTTTACGTTGATATCAGATTTGCCAACTGAGGAGAAACTGAATTATGTCAAAATTCAAGAAGATTATACTTATAATCGCAGCGTGCGTAGTTGTTGCAGCTGCTGCGGCACTTATTATTTTTTCATCCGTAAAGGATAATATTCACCGTCAGGACAGTGCGGAAAATCCCCCTGCTCAGATTGTTGATTTCTCTGAGAAGGATGATGACGTAATCCGAATTATGTCATTCAATATCCGTTACGGCGGACTTGGCGTGCTTACTGCTGCAGACCGTTACGAGATGGTTGAAGAAACAATCAGAAAGAGTCAGGCAGATTCATTCGGCGTTCAGGAGGCAACTCCCTCATGGATGCGGTATCTGAAGAAGGCTCTTGCCGATAAGTACGATTACGTAGGTGTCGGCAGGGATAACGGTAAGAATATGGGTGAATATTCGGCTGTATTCTATCTTAAGGACAAATACAAGGCAGTTGACTCCGGCACCTTCTGGCTGTCTGAAACACCCGATACTCCCTCAAAGGGTTGGGATGCCAGCTGCAAGCGTGTCTGCACGTGGATTGTTCTTGAGGATATTCTCACCGGTGAAAGATACGTTCATATCAATGCACATTTCGACCACAAGAGTCAGGAAGCGAGAATAAACAGTGTTGATATGATTATTGAAAAGGCAAAGCAGTACAGTGACCTGCCCGTTGTTTTTACAGCTGATATGAATATCGAAGAGGGCAACGACCTTTATAAGCGCATGCTTGACAGTAACGTGCTCAGAGATACGAAGTACGAGGCAGAGGATACTATGGATTACCTTACATTCCATGATATGGTTCCTTCTGCACACGAAGACAGCATCCTTGACTATGTTATGATAAATGACAATTTTGAAGCAGAGGTTTACAGAGTTGTCACAGCGGGTATCGATGATGTGTATGTGTCAGATCATTTCCCCGTTTATGCTGATATAGAATTTGATAAGTAATAAAAAAAGACGGCAGTTATCTGTCGTCTTTTTCATATACGTGTAAATATAATTCTTTTCTGATTTCTTTGAATCGTTCGTAAGAAACAGGTTTGTTGTATGTCATAATCAGAAGCGGAACAGCTTTTTTATCAGCAGAATATGCAGGCTGTTCGTATTCGTAATTATTGAGAAAAAAGCCATTTCTTTCGTAAAAAGCAATTCTTCGTTTTGCTTTTTCTGTTTCCGGTAATTCCACCTCAAGACAGATATCCTTGTCTGTCATTGAACATATCTGCTTAAGCAGGGAAGTGCCGGTACCCTGATTTCTGTATTTTTCGAAAACGGCAAGATGCTCAATGAAAATCAGATCATCAAATTCCCAGACGGCGATAAATCCTTTGATTTTATTGCAGTCAATGAGTACATAAATTGAATATCTGTTGTTATCAGGCAGTTTGCGCTGTTTTTCATAATCTCTGTATTCGTCAGCAGGGAAGCTGTCAACAAGAATTGAAAATACGCAGTCAAATTCATCCGGCTTCATTTTTCTGAATTCATAGTTCATTCCTGTCACCCTAAAATTAAAGACGGAAGCTGCGCTCCGTCCTTTTTTTGTTATGTATTTGCGATTGAAATGATTTTTCTGAGTCTGTGATTGACACCTGAGCGGGAAAGAGGCTCGGAAAGTGAGGCACCAAGCTCTGTAAGTGTCATTTCAGGGTTTTCGAGCCTTAATTTCGCAAGCTCCTTCAACTCTGACGGCAGCTCTTCAAACCGGCCTGTTTCCATCAGCTTTTCAATAGCTTCAATCTGCTTTGATGCCGCCTGGAATGTCTTCTTTATGTTTGCGTTATCGCAATTTACCTTACGGTTGACATTGTTGCGGACATTCTTAAGAATTTTTTCACCTATAAGCTCAAGGACCGAAACCTGCGCACCCATAACTGTAAGAATATCTTCAATCTGGCTGCTGTCCTTGAAATAGAGCATGTTCATACCGTTTCTGTCTGACATCTTCGGTACAGCCGAAAATCCGTCAAACATTTCAGAAAGGTCTCGGCATTTTGTTCTGAATGCGACATCAAACTCAAGATGATATTCCTTTTTCGGGTCTGTAACGATACCGCAGGAGAGAAATACACCTCGTAAGAATGCACCGAAACAGCATTCATTTTCAATGTTTGATGTAAGAAGTCTGTATGTTGTTTCAGTGCCTGAATATCCCAGCTCATTGAGGATATCCATGCGCTCATCCTGATCCGTTACCTCCACGGTGATTTTACCCGATTTTGAGATTGTTACATGAGGAGTCTCGTAAATCAGGTATTCTACGGCTTTTGCGTATCTTTCTGCTACAAAATCGTAGTCAGTCATGATGCTGATATCGTTTTTGCCAAAGGCTCTGCCGAAATAAAGCAGACCGTAAGCTTCTGCACGCTGACAGCAATCATTTTCGTATTCAATTGAACATAATTCTTTTTTTACATCTGATGAAAATGACATAATTACGGTATTATCTTAACTTCGGGCTCGAGATCGACACCCGTCTTTTCTTTTACTGTTTTGCTGACATATGCGATAAGCTCAAGAATATCGGAAGCTGTGCCGTCCTTGTTGATGACAAAGCCTGCATGCTTTTCACTTACCTGTGCACCGCCGATTGTGTAACCTTTAAGTCCGCACTGCTCAATCAATGCACCTGCGAAGTATCCCTCGGGTCTTTTGAATGTACTTCCTGCGCTGGGAAATTCAAGAGGCTGCTTGTCTTTGCGCTTACCCATCAGCTCATCCATTTTAGCTTTGATTTCGGTCTTGTCACCTTTTTTCAGCTCAAATTCTGCATCTGTGATAATGTATCCCGCATTCTTTGCGTAGAAAGATGTTCTGTAACCGAGGTCAAGCTTGTCAGCAGTGAATGTTTCCTTCTCCATACGGGGATTGATGTGATCTGCTGAAGTGATAACATCCTTTATTTCGCCGCCGTATGCACCTGCATTCATATATACTGCACCACCGACTGTACCGGGGATGCCGTATGCAAATTCAAGACCTGTAAGTGAGTTTTCGTAAGCGACCATACACAGCTTTGTCAGTGATGTGCCTGCTTTGCATCTGATGATGTTTCCGTCAACTTCAACATCCTGAGTGAAAGAAGTCATTTTGATGACAACTCCGTCAATGCCGCAGTCCTTTACAAGCAGATTGCTGCCGTTACCCATAATCATGTGGGGAATGCCTGCTTTTTCAGCTTCCTTAAGTACAGTGATAAGGGCATCATCAGTTTTAGGGAATGCAATTACACTTGCATTCCCGCCTGCTCTGAAAGTTGTCTGACGGCTCATAGGGGAGTCTGTCAGTACAATACAGTTATCTGAACTTATTTTTTCTGCATATGAAGAATAATCTGTCATAAGTATCTCTTTCATTAACTGTGTGAATTACTCTGTAAGAAGAGCAGCACCGATGATACCTGCATCGTTGCCAAGCTCAGCAGCACAGATTTTTGTCTGCTTTGCAGCGTGGATGCTGTAAATTTCACCTGCAACGAGCTTTCTTACGGGAGCGAGAAGGTTTTCCTTTTCGTTACCTACACCGCCGCCTACGCAAAGAACGTCAGGCTGGAATGTGTTGATGATGTTTGTCATGCCGCAAGCAAGGTAACCCATGTAGTTTGCAACTACCTTCTGAGCTGTATCGTCGCCTTCTCTCATTGCATCGAAAGCAGTTCTGCCGTTTACGTTTCTGATGTTGCCGTCAGCAACCATATCCCACATCTTTGTGAAAGGATCCTTGAGCATAGCATCCTTTGTCTGCTGAATAAGAGCAGTAGCTGAAGAATAACGTTCCCAACAGCCTTTTCTGCCGCAGTTGCACTGCTCACCGTTGTAAACAATAACAGTGTGACCCATTTCACCTGCTGCATAATTAAGACCTGTAACAAGCTTGCCGTCAACAACGATACCGCTGCCGACACCTGTGCCGAGAGTGATAGCAACAAAGTTCTTGACACCCTTACCTGCGCCTGCAACAGCTTCACCGAGAGCTGCACAGTTTGCGTCGTTGTCAAAGTAAATCTTTGAACAGCCTGTACGTGTGCTGAGAAGGTCGTAAGCGGGAACATTGTCAAAACCGAGGTTGTTGGCAAACTCGATAAGTCCCTTTTCCTTGTTTACAGAGCCGGGTGTGCCGACACCGATTGATTCAATATCTTCCATGTTGAGACCTGCATTTGCAACTGCATTTCTGATTGTCTTTGCGATATCGTCAAAGATTTCTTCTGCGGGTCTGGGAGCATTTGTCTTTTCAGATGCTCTTGCAACGATCTTGTTGTTTTCATCGACTACTGCGGATACGATATTTGTTCCGCCAAGGTCAACACCAATTTTGTACATATTTATGTCCTCCGTTATAAATAAATTACTTTATCAGAAATATTCTCCGCCTTCAGCGGTTGTGTCCCATTTTTCAATTTCCTGCTGTACAGGCTCAAAGCCTTCCATACCCAGACTGCCCATAAGCTCCTGTGCCGCATTGTAACCCATCTTCTTCTGACGGTTTGCAATTGCTGCAGTTTCAATGATTACAGCAAGGTTACGGCCGGGTGTGACAGGTACGACTGTAGCAGGTACACGAATACCCATAATGTTGATGAAATTCTCTTCAAGTCCCATTCTGTCGTAGACTTTGGATGAATCCCACGGCTCAAGACGGATAACCATATCGATTTTTTCGGAAAGCTTGACTGATTCAAGACCGTAAAGACGGCTTGCGTTGATGATGCCTACGCCTCTGACTTCAATAAAGTGTCTTATGTTGTCAGGAGCCTGTCCGACAACTGTTTTTGTCGATACCTTACGGATTTCAACAGCATCATCGGCAATAAGACGATGTCCTCGTTTAATAAGCTCAACAGCAGTTTCACTCTTACCGACACCACTGTCACCGACAATCAGCACACCTTCACCGAGCACTTCAACAAGAACACCGTGTCTTGTAATTCTTTCTGCAAGCTCAACACCCAGATAGGAAATGAGTGCAGACATGTTTGCTGATGTAGAGTCAGATGTTCTCAGTACAGGAACATTGTACTTTTCTGCAGCTTCAAGAAGACCGTCAACAGGGTCAAGATTTCTTGTTATGACTATTGCTGCAGGATGAGTGGACATGTATCTTTCGAGACACTGCTGTCTCTGTGATACGGAAAGTCCGTTGAGATATCCGATTTCAGTCAGACCGAGAAGCTGGATTCTTTCAGGATCGAAATAATCCTCATAGCCTGCAAGAATAAGACCTGGACGGATAAGTTCCTTGGTTGTGATATATGCATCAGTTTCCTGATTTGCCATGTAAAGCACTTCATAACCGATGTCTTTGATTATTTTCTGCAAGGAGACGGAATATTTTGTGTGCATAACGCCACTCCTTCATTCGTTATATATAATCACTATATATTATACATAAAAATATATTTATTTCAATAGGGGAATCAAAAAAAATACAGCCGGAACTTAAATCCGGCTGTAACAAATGATGTTATTTGTTCTTTGTAGCTGCACGCTGAATTGCTTTTACAATTTCAACAATGGGGATGATGCATACAGCAAGTCCCATTGCTACACCGTAATGAGCGAGGTCAAGCTTTACGAAGTCAAATGCTTTAGCAAGGAAATCGATTTCGATAACAGCTGTTGTCATAACGAGGGCTGCAAGCATTGAACCGAAGAGGGGAATGTTGAAGCTGCCTTTTGCCATCATCTTGATAACAGAGCCACGCTGTGAACGAAGGTTGAGTGAATGGAAGATTTCACACATTGACATTGTAAGGAATGCCATTGTTGTACCTGTGAGCGCTCTGTCGTGAAGAATCGGGTCTGCAAGGCTGATGTTTGTAAAGAGCCATTCTGCAGAGGGGAGTCCCCAGTTTACACCGAAGAAGTATGCAACGAGTGTGAGGACTGTTACAAGTGCGCCCTGATAAAGAACGTCGATACCGAGACCGCCTGAGAACACGCCTGCTTTTGCACTTCTGGGCTTTCTTCTCATGATGTCACTTTCGGGCTTTTCAACACCGAGTGCGAGAGCGGGGAAGCAGTCTGTAACAAGATTGATCCACAGAAGGTGAGGTGCTTCGAGAATTGTGAAGCCTAAGAGTGTAGCAAAGAAAATTGAAAGAACTTCTGAAAGGTTTGAACCGAGAAGGAACTGGATTGCCTTACGGATATTGTCGTAAATTCGTCTGCCTTCACCTACAGCAGAAACGATTGTTGCAAAGTTGTCGTCAGCAAGAACCATGTCTGCAACATTCTTGGTAACGTCTGTACCTGTGATACCCATGCCGACACCGATGTCTGCACTCTTGATAGAGGGTGCATCGTTTACGCCGTCACCTGTCATAGCAGTTACGTAGCCCTTTTTCTTCCATGCATTGACGATTCTTGTCTTGTGCTCAGGCTGAACACGTGCATAAACGAATACGTTTTCAACGACCTTATCAAATTCTTCTTCTGAAAGCTTTTCAAGGTCTGCACCCGTCATTGCGTTCTTTTCGTCAGTGATGATACCAAGCTCTCTTGCGATTGCAACTGCAGTATCCTTGTGGTCACCTGTAATCATTATAGGTGTGATACCTGCGCCACGGCATTCGTCAATAGCGTCCTTTACTTCGGGACGGACGGGGTCAATCATGCCTGTAAGACCTACGAATACCATATCGTATTCAAGTTCATCGGGCTCGAAAGAAGCAGGCACTTCGGGATATTTCTTCATTGCGCAGGCAAGAACACGGAGAGCCTTGTCAGCCATTCTCTTGTTCTCAGTTGCAATTTTTTCTTTGATTTCTTCACTCATGGGGACAATCTTGCCTTCATACTGAGCGAATTTACATTTGCCTACAACGATATCGGGAGCACCCTTGGTGAACTGTACTATTCCGTTTCCGGATTCGTGAACAGTAGACATCATCTTTCTGCCTGAATCGAAGGGAGCTTCACCAATACGGGGCATTTTTTCTGAAAGGTCATTTTTGTTGAGACCGAGCTTGAGTGCAAAGTTTACAAGTGCAGCTTCTGTAGGCTCACCTGTAACAGTGCCGTCACTGTTGACGGTAACGTCAGTGCACAGTGACATCATAGTTGCAAGATTCTTTTCGTCTTCACAGAATGAGTCAACAACTGTCATAACATTCTGAGTAAGAGTACCGGTCTTGTCTGAACAGATAATCTGTGCACAACCGAGAGTTTCAACGGCTGTAAGCTTTCTGATTATTGCGTTCTTTTTGGACATGGTGGTTACACCCATTGAAAGAACGATTGTAACAACTGCTGCAAGACCTTCGGGAATAGCTGCAACTGCAAGAGAAACTGCAACCATGAAGAATTCAAGCACGATGCTGAATCCGATATCTGCACCGGTTACAAGATTTTTTACAACCTGGAAACCGAAAATGAAGATACTGATACCGATAACAAGGAATGTGAGAATCTTACTGAGCTGAGAAAGCTTTTTCTGAAGGGGAGTTTCACCGTCTTCAGCAGTAGCAATAGCATCGGCAATTTTACCCATTTCTGTATCCATACCTGTTGCAACAACAACTGCCTTGCCACGTCCGTAAACGAGAGTGCTTCCCATGTAAGCCATATTCTTACGGTCACCGAGGGGTACTGCATCCTCTTTTTTACCGTTGATGACTTCAAGCATCTTTGTAACGGGGACAGATTCACCGGTAAGTGCAGCTTCTTCAATCTTCATGCTGGCACATTCGATGATTCTGCAGTCTGCGGGGATTGAGTCACCTGCTTCAAGGATAATAACGTCACCGACAACAAGATCCTCACTCTTTACAGCAACAACTTTGCCGTCACGGAGTGTCTTTGTGGTGGCTGCACTCATTTCCTGCAGTGCTTCTATAGCTTTTTCCGCTTTGCTTTCCTGATAAACACCGAGAACAGCATTTATAAGAACAACAGCGATAATGATAATTACGTCTGCAAATTCACTTTCACCTTCAACGACCTTGAAAAGTGCAAGCAGTGACAGCAGTGCTGAAATGCCTGCAGCTACCAGAAGGATGATAATCATCGGGTCGGTAAGCTGTGCGAAGAATCGCTTTATGAGTGAATCCTTCGGTGCCTGATTGAGCTTGTTTTTGCCGTTTTGCTCAAGTCTTTTTGCAGCTTCGTCCGATGTCAGACCCTTGACTGTACTTTTTACTTCGTTGAGTACGGTGCTGACTTCTTCTCTGTAGAAATTCATTGATATTTCCCCTTTCAAGGAATTATTTGCAGTATTCATATAAAAGAAAAAACTTATGCACAGTAATACCCTTAAGAAAATTACTGTACATAAGTCTGGTTTTTTAATTCGAGCCAAGTCTTCAGGGAAGGCTATGCATGTTGGCGACGAAACACATATTAATAATGTGCAAACTACTCCCTCATGTGAATACTATTAAATTTTGATTAAATAATACCATACATATTCAGTTTTGTCAATAATATTTTTTTTAAATTTTGTACAAAAAGTTCAGTATTTTCTTCTGAGTGAATAATAATTTGTTGAGCATTACCTATAATGCGACAAAAAATATCAGTTTTTGCTTTAGTAAAAATTTGATGTTTACAAAGTGCCGTAAATCTTATATAATTACATTCAGAAAGAGATGATTGTATGCAGAAACTTATGAGCCGTATGCGTGCGGCAATGGAAAAATATAACATGATTGAGGACGGAGACAGAATTGCTGTCGGACTTTCAGGCGGAAAGGATTCAGTCGCTCTTCTCGCTGCGCTCGCTCAGATGCGTGTGTTTTATCCGAAAAAATATGAGCTTGTGGCTATAACTGCTGATATGAGATTTGACGATAATGACACAGATTATTCACTTCTTGAGGAATTGTGCAGAAGTCTCGATGTTCCTTATGTTATCAAAAGGACTCAGCTTGCTGATATTATTTTCAATATCAGGAATGAGAGTAACCCCTGCTCACTGTGCGCAAAGATGAGAAGAGGTATTCTTCATGACCTTGCCATTGAAAATAATTGTAATAAAATAGCTCTCGGACATCACATGGATGACGCTGTTGAGACATTTTTTATGAATCTTCTCAAGGGCGGAAATATTGACAGTTTCTGTCCTGTTACATACCTGTCAAGGAAAGACCTTTACATGATAAGGCCGATGGTATTGGCTTCAGAGGCCGTTGTAGCAGGTGCTGTAAAGCAGAATGCCTTGCCGGTTGTAAAGAGTAAATGTCCTATGGATCATACCAGTGAGAGGGAGAAAACAAAGGCTCTTGTGCAGGAGCTTAACAGGGAATACCCTCAGCTGAGAGAAAAGGTTATAGGTGCTCTTCAGAGAAAAGGTATATCTAATTGGTAAAATCGCTTGATTATTTGTTTATAATATGTTATAATTGCGTATGTTTATATTATATTTATGTGGAGATGAATTATTTTGAAATATCTTGTAGTTCTTTATGACGGTATGGCTGACTATCCCGTACCTGAACTTGACGGAAAGACTCCCATGGAGGTTGCTGTCAAGCCTAACTTTGACGCACTCGGAAAAAAGGGTGTTGTAGGTCTTGTAAAGACTGTCGCTGATTCACTTAAGCCCGGCAGTGACGTTGCAAATCTGAGCGCACTCGGCTATGATGCAGAAAAGTGCTACACCGGCAGATCACCTCTTGAGGCTGTGAGCATCGGTGTTCAGCTTAATGACGATGATGTTACAATGAGATGTAATGTTGTTACCGTTTCTGATGAAGAGAATTATGCTGATAAGACTATGATTGACTATTCTGCAGGTGATATCTCATCAGAGGATGCAGCAGAAATCATCAGAACCGTTCAGGAACATTTCGGTAATGATATCTTTAAATTCTATAACGGTGTTTCTTACCGTCATTGCCTTGTATGGAAGGGCGGTACAACAGACCTTGGTGATATGACTCCTCCCCATGATATTTCAGGCAGAGTTGTAGGAGAGTATCTTTCAACAAGCGAAAATGCAAAAGAGCTTATTGCAATGATGAAGGAAAGCTATGACCTTCTTAAGGATCATCCCGTGAATAAGAGAAGAATTGCTGAGGGCAAGCGTCCTGCAAACTCAATCTGGCTCTGGGGTGAGGGTACAAAGCCTTCTCTTGAAGCATTTGAAGATAAATTCGGTCTCAAGGGCAGTATCATTTCAGCTGTTGACCTTCTCAAAGGTATCGGCGGCTGCGCAAAGATGAATACACCTGAGGTTGAAGGTGCAACAGGCTATATCGATACAAACTTTGAAGGTAAAGCTCAGGCTGCGGTTGACGAGTTCAGAAACGGTCAGGATTTTGTTTATATCCATATCGAAGCTACTGACGAATGCGGTCACAGACACGAGGCTGAAAACAAAGTAAAAGCTATAGAAATCATTGATGAAAAGGTTCTTCCCGTTGTTATCGAAGAGCTTGAAAAGTATGATGATTATAAGATTATGATTCTTCCCGATCATCCTACACCCATCGTCACAATGACTCATGCAAGAGATCCCGTTCCCTTTATGATTTACCATAAGAACGGTGAAAAGCAGGGCGTTGAGACAGTTACAGAAAAAACAGCAAAAGACAGCGGAAATTATTTTGACAGCGGCGTAGAGCTGATGAAGTATTTTCTTGATAAGTGAGGAGTAATTACAATGGCAGATTATAAAATTGATACAAAATGCGTGCAGGCAGGCTGGCAGCCCAAGAATGGTGAACCCAGAGTTCTGCCCGTATATCAGAGCACAACATTCAAGTATGATACAAGTGAAGCAATGGCTAAACTTTTCGACCTTGAACCCGGTTATATGTATACACGTCTTGCAAATCCCACAAGTGATGTTGTTGCATCAAAGATTACTGCTCTTGAGGGCGGTGTTGCAGGTGTTCTTACTTCTTCAGGTCAGGCTGCAAACTTCTTTTCACTTATCAATATCATGGGCGCAGGCGATCATTTCGTAAGTGCTGCAACTATTTACGGCGGAACATTCAACCTTTTCAATGTTACTATGAGAAAAATCGGTATTGAGGTAACATTCGTTGATCCCAACGCAACAGAAGAAGAGCTCAATGCAGCATTCAGACCCAATACAAAGGCTGTATTCGGTGAGACTATCGCAAATCCCTCTCTTGATATCCTTGATATTGAGAAGTTTGCAAAGGTTGCTCATGCTCACGGTGTACCTCTTATTATCGATAATACATTCCCCACACCCATCAATTGCCGTCCCTTTGAATTCGGTGCTGATATCGTAACACATTCCACAACAAAGTATATGGAAGGTCACGCATCAACAATCGGCGGCGCAGTTATCGACAGCGGTAACTTTGACTGGGAACAGAATGACAAATTCCCCGGACTTACAACACCCGATGAAAGCTATCACGGTGCTGTTTATACAAAGGATTTCGGCAAAGCAGGCTATGTTACAAAAATCGTTGCTCAGCTTCTTCGTGACTACGGTTCTACTCCTGCTCCTCAGAATTCATTCTATCTCAATCTCGGTCTTGAAACTCTTGCTCTCCGTATGGAAAGACATTGCTCAAATGCTCAGAAGGTTGCAGAGTATCTTGAAGCAAACGATAAGATTGAATGGGTCAACTATCCCGGACTTCCTTCAAACAAGTATTACGATCTTGCAAAGAAATATATGCCCAACGGCACATGTGGTGTTGTATCATTCGGTGTCAAGGGTGGCAGAGATGCAGCTGAAAAGTTTATGAATTCACTTGAACTTGCTGCAATCGTAACTCACGTTGCTGATGCAAGAACCTGTGTTCTTCATCCTGCATCATCAACTCACAGACAGCTCAGTGATTCCGAGCTTGTTGAGTGCGGAGTTTCTCCTGACCTTATCAGATTTTCTGTCGGTATTGAAAATCCCGATGATATTATTGCTGATATTGAGCAGGCTCTGAGCAAAATCTGAGAAAATTGATTTTCGTTGAAAATTAGGAGATGATGTTTTGAAGAAAGGAATCGGAAAAAGAATTTCTGCCATAATACTGGCGGCTGTTATGTTGTTTTCAATATACATTCCGTCTTATGCGGCTGAAAGCACCTCTTTTCTTTATGAAGTAATTTCCGGAAGCACAAGTGTGCGTATTACAGGTTATAAGGGTAACGCAGAAAATATTGTTATTCCCGATATAATTGACGGTCGTACCGTTGTTGAGATTAGTGCCTCGGCTTTTGAGTCAAATAATACCGTCAGGTCGGTTGCAATTTCAGCAAACGTTCTGAAGATTATGAAAAATGCATTCAGGAATTGTCCTTTGCTTCAGAGTGTTTCAGTTCCTGCATCCGTAACATCAATCGGTGATTATGCTTTTGCAGGCTGTGTGTCACTGACTTCGGTTTCGATATCATCGGCATCAACATCAATCGGCAGCAGTGCATTTGAAGGCTGTACGGCACTTAACAGCATTACGATTCCGTCTACAAAAATCGGATATGCGGCATTCAGGAACTGTACTGCTCTTGAAAAAATCAACCTGATGGATTCGGTTCAGTCTGTTGACAGATGCGCTTTTGACGGTACTGCATGGTATAACAGTCAGCCTGAAGGACTTCTTGTGCTCGGCAAGGTTGTTTATGCTTATACCGGTGATGAAAAGGAAGTTGTTCTCCCTGCTTCTGCAAGATGTATTGCTTATTATGCATTCAGTGAAACTGATGTTACAAGCGTAGTTCTTCCTGAAGGTCTTTATTATATCGGACTTTATGCTTTCTATAAGTGTGATAATCTCGAATATATTTCCGTTCCCGAATCTGTAATCAGCATCGGCTCATATGCTCTCGGCTATACAGCCGTGGGCAGAATGGAAAACTTTAAGATTTATTGCTATAAAGATTCTACGGCTATGCTGTGGGCATCAAACAACTCCATTGATTACGAGCTTATAGATGATTGTGATCATCTGTATTCAGACTGGATTGTAACTGTTGAGCCTGACTGCGTAAGCGGCGGCGCCAAGTACAGACGTTGTTCAAGATGTAACAATGTTGAAAATCAGGCGATTCCTGCAAACGGACACAGCTTCAGCGGATGGGTTTCAATCAGTGAGCTTTCTTGTACAACTGATGAAATCAAGCGCAGAACATGTACCGTGTGCGGTGAAAATGAAGACAGTGTAAAGGTTACAAAGGGGCATACATGGGGCAGCTGGAATGTTACGGTAAATCCCGCATGCTCAGAAAACGGTGAACAGACCCATACCTGTACTGTCTGCGGAGTTTCCGAAACTCAGGCAATAGATCCTACAGGTCATATCTGGATTGTGAATGAATCTACTGATTCTGAGGGCTGGGTTGAAATGTCACAGCCTGCCTGTGCAACTCCCGGTGTGAACGTGAGAACTTGTGCTGTCTGCAGTGAAGAAGAAACCAAGGATATCGAAGGTCCCGGACACGTGGCTTACGAATGGACAGTGGTAACAGATCCCACAGCCGTTTCAACAGGTGTAAAAGAGGGTGTGTGTACTGTCTGCGGTGAGACATTTACAGCAGAGATCCCGATGATTACTGAGGAGCTTCCCGATGATGTAAAGCTTCTTACTCTTAAAGATAATGCTACAATCGAATTCAATGATATAAGATCATGTGTCAAAAATGTAAAAGCAGAGACATCTGTAACAGACCTTCTTCTTGAATTCAGATATCCCGGTCATATTATTGTTACTGATTCAGCTGTTGTAAATCAGCTTGAAGCAGAAGATACAGTGCCTACAGGAAGTTATCTGATTCTTGTAAGATATAATGAAACAACAGAGCAGTATGACTTCGTTGATGCAGTGTGCGTTGCTGTAAAAGGTGATGTTCAGTGTGACGGTAAAGTTACTGCTGCTGATGCAAGACTTGCCCTGAGAGTATCAGCCGGACTCGAAAAGCTTTCTGAGCCAGCATCAATTGCATCCGATATAGACGGTGACGGTAAAACCACCGCATCTGATGCAAGAAAAATACTCAGAGTAGCAAGTAAGCTTGATACATTCTGATAAAAAATAAAGTACGGATCAGATCCGTACTTTTTTTTATAATCTTTTTCTGAGAATGTCACCTTCGTGAAGCTCAACGGGACATTCAACACTGAGAATTTCCTGCGGAATGTGGGCAGATTCTCTTGAAGTACCGTTTTTGTCAACGATGCTTGTAACTGTAAAGCTCTGACCTGAAGAGAAAGGAGAGAGGACTTCAAGTGTGTCACCCACACTGAATTTGTTTCTCATTTCAACGAAGTATCTTCCGTCGGTATCCTTGCTCCGGACAATGCCGATGAATTTACAGCTCTGTCTGTAAAGACCGTCATTGTTATGATCGTATTTCAATGCACCGTAGTAGAAGCCTGTGGAATATGGTCTGTGGCTCGCACATTCAAGCTCATGATGAAGTGTGTCAAGTGTTGCTGTGCCGTTGATACGCTGTCTGTATGCATTAGTGACAGTTGCAACATAGTAGGGCGATTTCATTCTTCCTTCAATCTTGAATGAAATAACGCCGGCCTTTGCGATTTCGTCAATAAAGTCAATACAGCAAAGGTCGTGAGAGCTGAGAATTGCAGATGCACCGTTTTCTTCAATAACAGTAAAGTGCTGCTCAGGTCTTTTCTCTTCAACAATATTGTACATCCATCTGCAGGGCTGTGTGCAATCACCGTGATTGCCGCTTTTACCTGTAAGGTATGAGCTGATAAGACATCTGCCTGAATATGACATACACATTGCACCGTGGACGAATGTCTCGATTTCAAGCTCCTTCGGTGTTCTCTGACGAAGCTCGGCAATTTCTTCAAGTGTCATTTCTCTGCCGAGAACAACTCTTTCTGCACCCATATTATAATATGTTTCAGCAGTTCTGAAATTCTGAATATTTGCCTGAGTGCTGATGTGCACGGGCAGGTCGGGAGCTGCGCTTCTGATTGTGACGACTGAGCCTAAGTCAGAGACGATAACGCCGTCTACACCTGTTTCGTAAAGGAATCTGGCGTAATCAGACAGCTTGTCAATTTCACTGTTTGTAGCAAAACAGTTAACTGTAATATAAATCTTTTTACCCTTTGAGTGTACCAGCTGAGTTGCTTCAACTATACCTTCAGCTGAAAATCCTGCATTTTCGGCACGAAGCTGAAGCAGGGGACCGCCGCAGTAAACGGCATCTGCACCGAAATGCAGGGCAGTAGTTAGACTCTCAAAACTGCCCGCAGGGCATAATAATTCTGTACCTTTAAAAATATTGTCCATCATAATATTCCTGATGCAAGAACTGAAATAAGTACTGATATACAGCTAAGACCAAGCAGTACAGCGAGTATGATAGATACTATTTTAGTGAATTTCTTATTCATTGCATTTATCCTTCGATTCCCATAATAGATTTTATGCCGTCAGCAAATACATCAGTCTGCTTTTCTGCATTCTCTCTTGTGTCGGCATGAGATGTGATATAAATTTTGATCTTAGGCTCTGTGCCTGAAGGTCTGATGATGATTTTATTGTCATCGGGAAGAGTGTATGAAAGTACGTTTGACTTGGGAAGTGTGATTTTCTCTGTTGCGCCTGTGAGTGTGTCTGTTGTGACACTTGTAAGGTAATCTGCGACCTTGATAACGGGAAGTCCGCCGATTTCCTTGGGGGCATTGTTTCTCATGTCAGACATCATGTCACTCATTTTCTTCATACCGTCTGCACCTTCAAAACCGAAGTTGAGAAGAGTGTTGAGATACATGCCGTATTTGTCGTAAAGATAATTCATTACGTCAACAAGAGTCTTGCCCTGAGTCTTATAGTAAGCTGCCATTTCAATGATGATCATTGCGCCGTTGACAGCATCCTTTTCACGGACATGTGTACCTGAAAGATAACCGTAGCTTTCTTCCATACCGATTTCAAAACGGTCTTCTTCGCCCTTGTCCTTAAGCTGCTCAATAAGCTCACCGATGTACTTGAAGCCTGTAAGAAGGTCAAATACTTCTGCATTGTAGTCGTTTGCAATCGCTCTGATAAGCTCAGAAGTAACAATTGTTTTTACAATAGCAGCATTTTCCTTAAGCTCACCGTGTGCCTGTCTTCTTGAAAGGATGTATTCTGTAAGCATACAGCCTACTTCATTACCTGTCATAAGCTTATACTCACCGTTGTGACGAACTGCAATACCTACACGGTCACAGTCAGGGTCAGTAGCAAGCATGATGTCAGCAGGGAATTCATCGGTCATCTTCATGCCTTCTTCAAATACCTGCTGGATTTCAGGGTTGGGGAAAGGACATGTGGGGAATGTTCCGTCAGGCTTTTCCTGACTGAGAACTATCTTGAGATCCTTAACGCCGATTTTCTTGAGAATTGTCTTGACGGGCTTGTTGCCTGTACCGTTAAGAGGAGAGTAGATAACCTTGAGGTCAGCTTTCTTGCAGATGCCCTTTTCAATCTGACGGGAAAGAACATCACTGTAGAAATCATCAATAAGCCAGTCTTCAATGAAGTCAACCATGTCTTCTGCAAGAGCATCCTCGAAGTCCATGATTTTTACGTCATTGAATATATCAACCTGAGAGATGTATTCATAAGTTCTCTTTGCAGCCTCGTCAGTCATCTGATAACCCTTTGAGTCATAGCACTTGTAGCCGTTGTACTTAGAAGGATTGTGGCTTGCAGTAAGAACAATACCTGAGCTGCAGTGAAGTCTGATTACAGCGTAGGAAATCATGGGAGTAGGCATAAGCTCATCGAAAATATAAACCTTGATGCCGTTAGCAGCAAGAACACCTGCAGCTGTCTTTGCGAAAAGGTCAGACTTGATTCTTGAGTCGTAGCCGATAGCAACGCTGGGCTCGTCAAAAGCTTCGTTAAGGTAGTTTGCAAGTCCCTGTGTTGCCTGAGCGACTGTATATATGTTCATTCTGTTTGTGCCGGCTCCGATAACACCTCTGAGACCGCCTGTACCGAATTCAAGACTTCTGTAGAATCTGTCAAGGATTTCGTCTGAGTTTCCTCTGATTGATTCAAGCTCCTCGATCAGATCGGGGTCCTTTGTTGCATTTTTAAGCCAGTATTCATACATGAAATTGTAATCTGTCACAGATAATCATTCCTTAACATAAATTTTATCATTATATATTATATACTATTTTGTGATAAATGCAAATAGATTTTATCAAATTTTTTATCTTTTTTATTGACAAAAAGGAGCGTGTATAGTAAAATTTTATCAAAACAAATGTTCAATCGGAGGCGTGTGTCTATGTTTGCAACCGTTACAAGTGCAGGTGTGCTTGGAATGCATTCATATATGGTTGATATTGAAGCTGATATCGCTATGGGAAAATCAAGA
Source organism: Clostridia bacterium (assembly GCA_017549665.1). Next base: position 17,846 of record JAFYUD010000153.1, read on the forward strand.
TTTGACATTGTCGGACTGCCCGATGCGGCGGTTTCCGAATCACGTGACAGAGTCCGTGCTGCAATGAAAAACAGCGGTTTTGACTTTCCTCAGGTGCATATAACAGTAAATCTTGCCCCTGCAGATATACGTAAAGAAGGTCCTATTTATGACCTTCCCATTCTGATTGCACTTATGACTGCATCAAGACAGCTTGTCTGCAATATTGACGGCTGTGCGTTTATCGGTGAATTGTCTCTGGGCGGTGAGGTGCATCATGTGAACGGTGTGCTGCCCATGGTTATTGAAGCGAGAAACAATGGTATAAAAAGAATATTTGTGCCCAAGGACAACGAATACGAGGCATCAGTTGTTGACGGTATTGAAATTTATGCTGTCAGAAATGTAAAGGAGCTTATTCTTCATCTTACAGGTCAGCAGCTTATTGAGAAAACTGTTTTTGACAGTGAAGCTGAGTCTGATGAAAATTCATTTGAGCCTGATTTCTCAGATGTAAAAGGTCAGTTCCAGGCAAAGCGTGCATTGGAAATTGCAGCGGCAGGCGGACACAATATACTTATGATAGGCCCTCCAGGCTCAGGAAAAAGTATGCTTGCGAAGCGTATTCCGTCAATTCTTCCCGATATGACATTTGACGAGTCACTGGAAACCACAAAGATTTTTTCAGTGGCAGGTCAGCTGCCGAAAAATATTCCTCTTATAAGAAAAAGACCCTTCAGGTCTCCGCATCATACGGTATCTGCTCCCGGTCTTTCAGGCGGAGGATCCATTCCCAAGCCGGGTGAGATTTCACTTGCGCACAACGGTGTACTGTTTCTTGATGAGCTTCCCGAATTTTCAAGAAATACTATGGAAGCTCTTCGTCAGCCTATAGAGGACGGACAGGTATCAATTTCGAGAGTCGCAGGTACTCTTACATATCCCTGCTCTGTTATGCTTGTCTGTGCAATGAATCCCTGCCCATGCGGTTATTACGGTCATCCTACAAAGAAATGTACATGTCCCAACGGTGCTGCTGCACGTTATCTTGCAAAGGTGTCAGGACCTCTTCTTGACAGACTTGATATTCATATTGAAGTGCCTCAGGTCAGCTTTGATGAATTGTCTGATAAAGAAAAAGGGGAGCCGTCAGCACTTATAAAAGCACGAGTGAATACTGCAAGGAATATTCAGACACGAAGATTTGAAGGCACAGCAGTCAAATCAAATGCGCACATGACGGCAGAAATGACACGCAGATTCTGTATGCTTACAGATAATGCGGCAATGATGCTTAAAAATTCATTTGATAAGCTTGGACTTTCAGCAAGAGCTTATGATAAGATTCTCAGACTCGCAAGGACGATTGCCGACCTTGACGCAAGTGAGAATATTGACATAAAGCATGTTGCAGAAGCTATTCAGTACAGAAGCCTTGACAGAAAATTCTGGAGTAATAATTAGAAAAACAACAGACGGAATTTTACTTCCGCCTGTTGTTTTCTCAAGGATTGTCTTATATGATAAGAGGATAAGCTGAGTTAACTACATATTGTAGTATATTTTTCCACAAGCACATTATAAGGCAGATTTTCAGTAATGTCAAGTATAAAAAATGAAAAAATGAATAAAAAAACACTTTTCTGAATAGGAATTATCAGAGAGGTGTATTTTTTATGATAAAAAAAGATAAAGGTAAAGTAAAGAGTGATTATTTTTCTGTTGTTATGACAGTACAGTTTATTGTCTCTGCAGTAATTGCGGCAATGCTGTTATTTTCGGTAAAGTCTGACGGAAAGCTTGCCTCCGTACTGATAAATGAATACAACAGATTCATGGCAGATGATATTACTGCTGATGAAGCAGCAGATGCATTCCGCAGTATCAGGGAGTATGCTGTCGTATTTTCACCGGATGCTGAAGCTTTTAC
>JAFYUD010000154.1 GCA_017549665.1 Clostridia bacterium
GTTATCAACGATAGTACCCATCATAGGGTCGTTTATACCATCCCATATTCTGGCAATAGGTGTAAGGATAAGCAGAAAATTTGAACTCAATTTCAGTACGTCAGTAAGATATTTGTTGAGATATGAGTAGAACATTCCGTAACTAAGATCAAGACCGACGGCACCGACACCATATCCGAGATAACTGAGGATTCCGCCTTTTTTCTTTTCTTTATTTTTTGACATTACGCCAACCTCCATATTATTATGTATAGTATTGTATAATATTAAAGCTGAATTATCAAGATATAAATTTGATTTTAATTTTCATTTTTACTTGTATTTTTTCAAAATTTAATGTATAATATTTCAGATTATAATGGAGTTGAACTATATGGTTTTTAATAAATTGTCAGGGAAATATAAAGCTGTTACTATTGCAACAGCAGTATCTGTGCTGATATTGTGTGTTGTTCTGATTTCAGTTTTTATTTCTGCTAATAAAAATAATGATAAAAATAATTCTCAGCAGACAGATGTATCGTCTGTTGCAATGTCTGACAGTCAGCTTTTATCCGGCGACAGTTGTTTTCTTGTAGTCTGCAATGATGATAATGCAGGGGATATTGTTTTTATGTTTCTTGCTGATTTCCGTGTTTACTCTTCAAAGCTGATTCTTACTCCGCTTTCTGCAGATACATTAGCTGCTGACGGCAGAAGTTATGCTGATGTTTATTCATACGGCGGTATCAATTTGCTCAGAGATAAAATTGAGGAAGTCAGAAATGTCGATATTGACAAGTACGCAATTCTTGACAGAAACGGTATGAGTGCACTGACAGATCTTATGGGTGAGGTTTCACTTGATGTAAATGAATCTTTTACCTATCAGTCATCTGATAAGAGTTATGAGGTTGAAATCGGCAAAACTGACATGGGTTCTGATATGCTCTTTACATATCTCAAGCTTTATTCTCAGAAATACGGTCCTGATAAATTTGTTTCTCTTGTAAGGGATATGATCAATACATATCTTGAAAGTATTGATGTTGATGATATCGAAGATACTTTTGCAGGTCTTACAAACTGCTTTAATACAGATGTTACCATATCTGATTATTTCTCAGCTCTGAATGATATAATTTATCTGGTTGAGCATGATATGGAATGTGTATTGACAAATGATGTTGATTGATTATGAAAAATAAGAAGATATTTTTAGCAGTAGTCATTGTATCTGTTGTTGCAGTTGTTATTTCTTTTTGTACTGTATTTTTCGTTTCAGATAAAGCAAGGGCTTATTTTTCTTCATTTATATATGCTGATGAATTCAGAAATGAAGAACCATTTTCTACTTATTATTTTGATCTTCTGAACGAAACAGAGAAAAAAGCATACATACGTATATTTGATAAAATCTGTTCCCATCCTGAATATATTAAAATTCCTGCACTTACAGCCGAAGAGTTCAATAATGTATATTTTGCAGTTAAAAATGATAATCCGCAGATTCTTTGCTTTGCTGATTCATGCAGTATGGTTTCATTTTGGTCCGCCTCGTTTATTGAACTCAATTATTCTCAGTCTGTTGATGATTGTGATTCAATGAAGAAAAAATTACAGGACGAAATTGATAATATTCTTAGAAATATGCCTGAATCTGAGTCTGATTTTGAAAAAGAGCTCTATATTCATGATTATATTGTCCGCACTTGTACTTACTCTGAGTCGGAATATTCGTCAAATGCCTACGGTTGCCTGATTGACAGAAAAGCTGTGTGTTCAGGATATTCACGTGCTTCTATGCTTCTTATGAAATCTGCAGGCATAGAGACAATTCTTGTAGGCGGTACGGGAGTATCGCAGACACAGGGACGAATCAGTCATATGTGGAATGTTGTATGGCTTGACGGTGACCCGTACCATCTTGATGTTACATGGGATGATCCGGGTGTTGATGATAATATAACACATCTTTATTTCAATCTCAGCGACAGGGATATAGCAACCGATCATACGGACTATAAGCTCAGCTTTGAGTGTATTACTGAAATGTATAATTACTTCAGATATAACGATCTGTATTTCGGAGATTACGGTAAAAATGAACTTAAGATTATTCAGACCAAGTTATATAATAATATAAACGACGGTATAAACAGTCTTGAAATTCAGTTTGAGTCGGATGCCGATTATAAGAAAGCGGTCTCAGCTATTACAACCGGTGACGGCACAAATACAGATATGTATAAAATAATTTCTTATATATCAACTAAAGCAGGCGAAAAAGTTGATGTTTCACACGTCAATTTTGCAAGTGATGATACTAAAAAATATATCAGACTTATGTTTGATTGGAATTGAGGAATGACTTTTGGATAAAGAAAAAATTCAGAAAGCCGTAAGAGATATTCTCGAAGCAATCGGTGAAGACCCTGACAGAGAAGGTCTTGTTGAGACACCAAAACGTGTTGCAAATATGTTTGAAGAGATTTTTTCCGGTATTGCAGATGATCCCAAGCAGTATCTCAAAATTTTCAATGAGTGTGATAATGATGAGGTCGTAGTTGTTCGTGATATACCGCTGTACTCTATGTGTGAGCATCATCTGCTTCCTTTTGTCGGTAAGGCTCATATTGCGTATATACCTTCAGAAGGTAATGTTATCGGTCTTTCCAAGCTTGCAAGAATTGTTAATGTGTATGCAAAAAGACCTCAGCTTCAGGAAAGACTTACATCTCAGATTGCAGATTTTCTTGATAAAGAGCTTAAACCACTTGGTGTTGCTGTAGTTGTCGAAGCTCAGCATCTTTGTATGACAATGAGAGGTGCAAGAGCTGCAGGTGCAATGACCCATACTTCAGCCCTGCGAGGTATTGCAAAAAAAGATGCACGTACCCGTGCAGAAATTATGTCTTTACTTAAGGACTAAGGAGAAGTTTATGATTAAAAGATTTGTTGCGGTAATGTTAATGCTTGTTATGATGATAAGCTTAGCTTCATGTGGAAATGATTCTGATTTTTATATAGATGATGACGGTGTCAGATATATGGTCTGCCGAGACGGAAACGGTGAAATTCAGGTTAATGCAAGCGGCAAGCTTCTCGTTTATGACCTTAATGAAAATGACAAGCGCATTAAGTCAGATTCAGGTGAATATCTTACACGATATGTTGACTTTAACGGTCAGATTGTAACCGGTAAATTTGTTGAGATAGCTGAAATGAGTTTTACGCTTCCTAATAATTTTACTGATGACAGAGATAATCCCGGATATTTCAGAAATGAAGCTTACAACGGTGAAATCTTTGTATATTATTATGATGAAAGTACTCAGCTTGCAATTGAATCACTTGAATTCAGCTGTGAAGGTCTTTTGGAAAGCTTCGGCAGTGAAGTTTATTCTTATGAAAAATATACTTTGAATGTTGATAATACTGAGTGTATTGCTTTTGAACAGCTTTGTACATCATCAGAATATTATCAGAACGCATTTACTTATATTCTGCCGTTTGATTCAGGCTATTATCGTTTTGACTGTAATGTAAGTACAGATTATAAAAACAAGGTTGATTTTGATAAATTTATTGAGTCAATTGATCTTAAAAATTGATAAGATACAGCTCTCATTATGAGGGCTGTTTATATTTTTGTGACGAACAAATTTTTGTTTTTTGTATTTATTTTTTTGTATGATTGTGTTACAATAATAAAATAAGATGAAAGGAACAGTATGTATGGATAAGTTTAAGTTAGTGTCAAAGTATAATCCTACAGGTGATCAGCCGCAAGCTATCAAGTCTCTTGTTGATGGACTTGAAGACGGCTTTGCCGAACAGACGCTTCTCGGTGTAACCGGATCGGGAAAAACTTTCACAATGGCCAATATTATAGAAAAAGCCAACAGACCTACACTTATTCTTGCTCATAATAAAACACTTGCGGCTCAGCTTTGCAGTGAATTCAGAGAATTTTTTCCTGAAAATGCCGTTGAGTATTTCGTTTCCTATTATGATTATTATCAGCCTGAAGCATATATTGCAACCACCGATACTTATATTGAAAAAGATTCGGCAGTAAATGATGAGATTGACAGATTGCGCCATTCTGCAACATCTGCGTTGTCTGAGAGGCGTGATGTAATTATCGTTGCCAGTGTATCATGTATATATTCTCTCGGCGACCCTATTGATTATAAAAGTATGGTCATATCTTTGCGTCAGGGAATGGAAAAAAGCCGTGATGATCTGATTGCGAAGCTTGTTGAATTGCAGTATGAGCGAAATGATATAAATTTTATCAGAAACAAATTCCGTGTCCGTGGTGATGTTGTTGAAATATTTCCCGTTTATACTTCTGAGTTTGCTATCCGTGTTGAATTTTTCGGTGATGAAATTGACAGAATCTGTGAATTTAATCCGCTGACAGGTCAGGTCAACAATACCGTTTCTCATGTTGCAATTTATCCGGCATCTCATTATGTCGTGTCAAGAGAAAAAATGGAACATGCCATCAATGAAATATATTTTGAAATGCTTGAACAGGTTAAAATGTTTGAGTCTCAGGGGAAGCTTCTTGAGGCACAGAGGATAAAACAACGCACAGAATACGATATTGAAATGCTTCGTGAAACCGGATTCTGTAAGGGGATTGAGAATTATTCTGCAATTATGTCAGGCCGTGAAAAGGGAACTCCGCCAAAGACACTTATTGATTATTTTCCTGATGATTTTATTCTTTTTGTTGACGAGTCTCATGTGACATTACCGCAGGTCAAGGCGATGTATGGCGGTGACAGATCAAGAAAAGATTCTCTTGTAAACTTCGGTTTCAGATTGCCGTCTGCATATGATAACAGACCTCTTACATTTGACGAGTTTTATGAAAAAATAGGACAGAAGATTTTTGTCAGTGCCACCCCCGGTGATTTTGAGCTTGCTAAAAGTGATAATGTTGCCGAACAGGTTATACGTCCGACCGGCCTTCTTGACCCTGAAATTTCGGTCAGACCTGTAGACGGGCAGATTGAAGATCTTATTTCTGAAATTAACATAAGAACAGAGAAAAAAGAACGAGTTCTTGTAACGACACTTACTAAAAAAATGGCAGAAAATCTAACGGATTATCTTACTGATTATGGTATAAAAATAAGATATATGCATTACGATATTGATACAATAGAACGAATGGAAATTATCAGAGATCTTCGACTTGGTGAGTATGATGTTCTTGTAGGTATCAATCTTCTCAGGGAAGGACTTGATATTCCTGAAGTTTCACTTGTCGCAATACTTGATGCAGACAAGGAAGGCTTCCTCAGGTCTGAAAGATCACTGATACAGACAATAGGAAGAGCTGCCCGAAATGCAGAAGGTACAGTTATAATGTATGCTGATACTGTTACGCCTTCAATGGAAAGTGCAATCCGTGAAACAAACAGACGACGTGAAAAACAGATTGCATACAATGATGAACATGGAATTGTGCCGAAGACAATTGTTAAGCCTGTGCATGATATTATTGAAATAAGTTCAAAGAATGAAGTTAACGGAAAAACTGCACGCAGATTGTCTGCAAAAGAAAAACTTCAGCTTATAGACGAGCTTACAAAAGAAATGAAGAGTGCTGCAAAAATTCTTGAATTCGAACATGCAGCATATCTCAGAGATAAAATTGAAAAATTAAAACAGGAGATCTAAATGGCTCAGAAAAATATAGTTGTAAAGGGTGCCCGTGAGCATAACCTTAAAAACATTGATATTGAAATTCCGAGAAATAAACTTGTTGTTTTTACGGGACTTTCAGGCTCAGGCAAGTCTTCACTTGCCTTTGATACCATTTATGCTGAAGGTCAGAGACGATATGTTGAATCGTTATCTTCATACGCACGTATGTTTCTCGGTCAGATGGATAAGCCGAATGTTGACAGTATAGACGGATTATCACCTGCAATTTCAATTGATCAGAAAACAACATCAAAAAATCCCCGTTCAACAGTCGGTACTGTAACGGAAATCTATGACTACCTGCGTCTGCTTTATGCAAGAGTCGGAATTCCTCATTGTCCTGTCTGCGGTGTAGAGATAAAACAACAGACTGTTGATCAGATTGTTGACAGGGTATTGGAATTTGATGAAGGAACCAAAATTCAGATTCTTGCACCCATTGTTAAGGCAAAAAAAGGTACACATATAAAAGAGCTTGAGTCTGTAAGAAAATCAGGATATGTACGTGTAAGAGTTGACGGCAATATTTATGATTTATCTGAGGAAATAACTCTTGAAAAAAACATCAAGCATACTATTGAAATAATAGTTGACAGACTTGTTATCAAGGAGTCAATAAGAAGCAGACTTGCAGATGCAATTGAGCTTGCATCCAAGCTTTCACAGGGCACAGTGCTTGTAGCAGTACATGGTGGCGAAGAAATTCTTTTTTCGCAGAATTATGCATGTCCCGAGCACGGAATCAGCATTGATGAATTGTCTCCCCGTATGTTTTCTTTCAATAATCCTTATGGCGCATGTCCTACTTGTACGGGACTCAGCTTTTTCATGCGTGTTGATCCTTTGCTTGTTATTCCCGATGATTCCAGATCAATTATAGATGGTGCAATCAAGGCTCCCGGTTGGTCAAAAGCAGATTACTCTTCTATTGCAAAAATGTATTTCGAGGCACTTTCGGAAAAATATGGTTTTTCTATGAATGAGCCTGTTAAGAATTTCTCAAAAGAAGCACTTGATGCAATTCTGTACGGTACCAAGGGTGAAAAACTCGTAATGCACAGACAGACTGCTTACGGAAGCGGAAACTATAATGCTGAATTTGAGGGAATTATAAATAATCTTGAACGTCGCTATAAAGAAACAACATCAGAGTGGTCAAGAACTGAAATTGAGCAGTTTATGACAGCCTGCGAATGTCCTGAATGTAATGGCTCACGTCTTAAAAAGGAGCTTCTTGCCGTTACTGTAGGCGGAATAAATATAGATGAATTTGTAAATATGTCTGTCAGAAATGCAATGAATTTTATCGAAAATCTTGACCTTTCTGACCGTGACATGGTTATTGCTGATCAGATTATAAAAGAAATCAGAAGTCGTCTGAACTTTCTTTGCGGTGTCGGTCTTGATTATCTCACTCTTGCACGTTCAGCAGGCACTTTATCAGGTGGCGAGAGTCAGAGAATAAGACTTGCTACACAGATAGGTTCATCATTGATGGGAGTTCTGTATATTCTTGATGAACCCAGTATCGGTCTTCATCAGCGTGATAATGATAAATTGCTTGCAACACTCAGAAATCTTACAGATATGGGAAATACTCTCATTGTTGTAGAACATGATGAGGATACAATGTATGCCGCTGATTATATTGTCGATATCGGTCCCGGTGCAGGTATCCACGGTGGTGAAATTGTCTGCTGTGGTGATGTTGAAAAGATTAAAAAGTGTAAAAATTCAGTAACCGGACAGTATCTCAGCGGTAAGAGAAAAATTCCCGTTCCTGAAAAAAGGAGAGACGGAAACGGGCATTTTCTTGCTATCAGAGGTGCTTTTGAAAATAATCTTAAAAATATTGATGTTGATATACCCCTTGGTAAATTCGTCTGTGTTACGGGTGTTTCAGGCTCGGGTAAATCATCTCTCGTAAATGAAATCCTTTATAAAAAGCTTGCTGCCGAGCTCAACGGCGCCAAGACATTCGCAGGTAAGCACAAGGAAATAAAGGGTACAGAATATCTTGACAAGGTAATAAATATCGATCAGTCTCCCATCGGAAGGACACCAAGGTCAAATCCTGCAACATATACAGGTGTGTTTACTGACATACGTGATCTTTATGCTCAGACACAGGATGCTAAAATCAAAGGCTATGCACCCGGCAGATTTTCGTTCAATGTGGCAGGCGGAAGATGTGAAGCGTGCCAGGGTGACGGTATTGTAAAGATTGAAATGCATTTCCTTTCTGATGTATATGTTCCTTGTGAAGTGTGTAAAGGTGCTCGTTACAACAGAGAGACACTTGACGTAAAATATAAAGGCAAGAGTATTTATGATGTTCTTGAGATGACTGTTGAAGAGGGACTTGCATTTTTTGATGCTCAGCCTAAAATCAAGCGAAAGCTTCAGACCTTGTTTGATGTAGGTCTCGGTTATGTAAAAATTGGTCAGCCGGCAACTACTTTATCCGGTGGTGAGGCACAGCGTGTAAAACTTGCAACAGAGTTATCTAAGCGTCCCACAGGTAAAACAGTTTATATTCTTGATGAACCGACTACAGGTCTTCACACAGCAGATGTTCACCGCCTTATCGATATAATTCATAAACTTGCTGATTCAGGAAATTCTGTTATTGTTATTGAGCATAATCTTGATGTTATCAAATGTGCTGATTATATAATCGATCTCGGCCCTGAGGGTGGAGACGGCGGCGGAATGATAGTTGCAGTGGGCACACCTGAAGAGGTA
>JAFYUD010000155.1 GCA_017549665.1 Clostridia bacterium
GCTTCTCGTTCCCACTCTTGACGGTAAGGTTAAGTATACTGTCCCCGCAGGTACTCAGCCCGGAGCCGTATTCAAGCTTAAGGACAGAGGTATTCCCAACGTAAACGGCAGAGGCAGGGGAGACCAGCTTGTAAGAATTTTTGTTGAAGTTCCCAAGAAGCTGACTCAGAGACAGAAGGAGCTTATCAAAGAGCTTAATGACGAGCTTGGCGGTAAAGCACCGTACTCGGCAAACAATACCCCCGGAGAAAATGACGAAAAGAAAGGCTTCTTCGGTAAAAAGAAAAAATAAACATACAATCCGACTCATACGAGCCGGATTTTTTTGTATAAAAAAACAGCACTTTTCAGTGCTGTTGATTTTATTATTCTGTTTTATCGTCAAATGTGCTTTGTGTGAGTATATTACCGTTGCTGTCATATTTTGTGCAACTTTTCATTTCACCGCTTGCATAGTATTCGTATTCTATACGATTCTGAAGCACGTCGGAAGAATCAAAGCTGTACTCAACTGAAATCAATGATTGGTCGTTGTACTCAAATGTTGTGTATTTTTTGATTTTTCCGTCAGCTGAATATGAAGCATATTTTGAAGTAAGTCCTTCGGTATTATATTCGTATTCAAAATATTCAGCAATTTCAGAATTATCAAATCTTTCGATTCTTATCAGCTGCTTTGAATCATTATAGTGATATTCAGTGCGACCAGTTTCATTGTTCTCAGCATCGTAATTGACAGACTTTGACAATGCACCGTCTGAATACACACTTTCTGTTGATGAAGTAAGACTGTTTTTTTCATCATACTGATACGAATATACGACATTTGACTGTCCGTCAGGAGAAAGCTCTTCCTTTGTCAGCATTTTATTGTCCTGAGAATAGGTCATGACAGTATGCGTTTTGTTTGCATCATCTTCCCACAAAAACTGCTCAACAAGATTTCCGTTGTTATCATAATAATCAACATTTATATTGCCATCGTTGTCAGTATTTGTTTTTGTTATGAGATTACCGTCAGTGATTGGTGTTGATTTGTCAATAATCTCAATTAACTGTTCATTGTAATCGGTTGATGATTCGTCAGAATCTGTTTTATCGCAACCGCATAACAATACAGTCAGTGAAAGAGTAGCTGCAATAATTGCGGAAAAAGCCTTGTGCATACAAACACCTCTTTGATGATTAAAGTAATGATGCTGCATCCTTGTCAATGAATACGTGAATATTGTTGTGCTTCTGAAGAATTGAAGCAGGACATGCAGGAGAAACTTCACCCTTGATCATGTCATGAATAGCCTGAGCCTTGTCTGTACCTGTTGCAATAAGGATGATTTCCTTAGCATCGAGAATTGACTCTACGCCCATAGTGATAGCTTCAGTAGGAACATCTTCAATCTTTTCGAAGAATCTCTTGTTTGCATCGATTGTGCTCTGTGTAAGCTGAACCTTGTATGTACCCTTTGTGAATTCGTCAGCAGGCTCGTTGAAACCGATGTGACCGTTTCTGCCGATACCGAGAACCTGAACATCAATACCGCCTGCAGCCTTGATGTCTGCATCGTATGAAGCGCAGAATGCGTCTACATCAGCGGGATTACCTTCGGGAACTCTTACGTTTTCTTCCTTGATATCAACATCATTGAAGAGATTCTCGTGCATGAATGTATAGTAGCTGTTAGGATCTGAAACGGGGATTCCGCAATACTCGTCAAGATTAAAGCTCTTTACATCCTTGAAAGAAATCTCACCGGTTTTGTATGCTTCGATGAGACATTTGTATGTAGGGATGGGAGATGATCCTGTTGCAAGTCCGAGAATTGCAGCATTATTTTCTTTGATTTTGTTGATAATGATTGCAGCAGCGGCATTACCGATTTCAGCTGCAGAGTCAAAAATTTTGATATCCATTCTTATCGCCTCTTATAATACATATTTAATTTATAGTATCATACGACGACAACTTTTTCAATGATAAATAGCAATTTTTTTCAATTATTTAATATGTATATAGTATTTCATAGTTTTCTTGATATGACCTTGAAACGGAATTGGTAAAAACTGTAAAATATGTTGTAAAAATGGTAAAAATATGGCATTTTCTATTGACAATTCTGAATCAATATGGTAAAATATGGCAGTAATTGGAAGTGATGTGATGAAAATATGGAAAATAAGTATTAAAAATGCGGATAATCCGCAGTAAGAAAGGATCATTTATAATGACAAATCAACTCAAGGTATTGTTTTCACAGGATCAGAATGAGTTTTCTGACTCATGTCTGAAGGAAATGGAAAAGCAGGGACTGGATGTTTTAACAGTTCCGAAGGATGGGGCAGAGGTAATCAATGCAATAGAAATGCATTGTCC
>JAFYUD010000156.1 GCA_017549665.1 Clostridia bacterium
ACAGGTTCAACAACAATCCTTACAGCTGTTGTTAAGGGTACAGACATCACTAAGGAAGGCATCAACGCTGCTATGAAGGCTGCTGCTTCTGAAAGCTTCGGCTACAACGAGGACGAAATCGTTTCTTCAGACGTTATCGGCATGAAGTACGGTTCACTCTTCGATGCTACTCAGACAATGGTTGCTAAGGTTGGCGAAGATCTCTACCAGGTTCAGGTTGTTTCATGGTATGACAATGAAAACAGCTACACAAGCCAGATGGTTCGTACAATCAAGTACTTCGCAGAGCTTGCATAATTAAAATTTGCATAAAATTTTCTCCCACACTCAATGTGTGGGAGTTTTTTTGTGCGCTTTTAAATTTTCTTTTTGTTCAGCTGTTATTCTGAAGCTTTCTGTTGCCTTTTGTATCGTCTTATTATGACACCAATCGATCAGACGGCATTCCGAAATATAAACGAATGCAGCATCATACTGCATAGCAAGAGCTGTTGCGAAAAACCATGAGATCATCATATTTATATAATATTTATCGCTTCTGACAGCAGCAACCGTTTCAAGAACATCCGAAGTGAAATTTTCACCGAGAAAATATTTCATAAGAAGCAGAATACCGTATCTTACGGCGTATTCATCATCGGAATTTATCCACCTGAGGGCATTTTGTTTTGTTTTCTCAGGGTACTTCCCTAACGCTTTCGGATTCATGCTGTCGCAGGTTGCCCAGTTGTCAACAAAAGGCAGAAACCTGTCAAGCTGAAAAATAAGCTCATCAATATCCGTTATCTGCTCAAGAATAAAAGCGTGAAGATTATCTTCCTCAAAATACTTGTGAGGGAGATTTTTTATAAACTCCGCATACTGACCACTTTTAAAAAGCTCCTTGGCATATTTCCTGATATGAGGAATTCTGACGCCTATAACACGGCGCTCATCAACCGTCGGAATGAGTTTTGAATTAAACTCACGGTATTCATCATCCTGCATACTGAAAAGACGTTTCTGAATATTCGTCATACGATAAGACCTCTTGCCATATTTTCAGCAAGAATAAGAAAATCGTAAACATCCTTCATCAGAACAAGATTTTTACAGAGATAATCAGCAAGATTTTCAGAAAACACAAGTGAAAAATCTGTGGTCGAGTGCGTAAAACAAAGATTTTTCTTATCAAGCCATTCACGTTTCTTTTCTGACTCATCAGGATACTTGGTGCGCTTGTAATAATCTCCTTCCATCACAAAAATTTTCTGCGCATCATAAGACTTCTGCGCCTTTTTGTATGCAGGATGATCAGAGAGAACAAGCTCCCGTACTTTTTCCATAGTCTTAGGCTCCATCCAGTAATAACCGCAGCCGTAAAGCATTACCTGGGGAGTTATCACCACAAAAAATTCAGGATAATGTCTGAATTCCTTCTTATCCTTTTTATATGACAACCATACAGCCTCTCTGAAAAGTGACTTATCCTTTGAAAAACGTGTATCACGGTAAATCCTTGACAATACCTTGTTGATTTTAGGAATTGTAATGATAGTCGGATCGAGCATTTCAATTGTGGGAGTCATTTCTACAGCAAGAGCTGTAAGCGGCTTGAGAACAAATTCATCATATATGTGCTTATGCTCAAGAAACCATTCCTTGTTGTTATTGAATCTGTTTTCAATCAGAAAATCAAATGTCTCGGGAGAAAACATAATATCACCTATAATAAACGGGGACTCAGAGAGCCCCCGAATTTTAATTAAAGAATTGTAACTGTACCGTCTTCTGTAACCTTAAGCTTGTCACCTGTCTTAACAGTGTTGAGGAATTCCTCACCAAGCTGGTCGATACAGATAACGGGGCTCTTTTCCCATACTCTTGCAAGGACAATGCCGCTTGCTGCAAGAGAGTCGATGTGCTCTGCGAAAAGATATACATCAGGGCTGATACCCATCTGACAAACAGTCTGAATAACAAGACCGCCTGTTGTTGAACCGATTGTGATAGGAAGACAAAGAGCCTTACCTGTAATATTCTTACCGTAGAGGTCCTTATTATTCTGATCGCCTACTTCAGCGTGATCTTTACCGCTGAGAGCTGCGCTCTGAAAAGATGCAAGTGTGTTGAAGCCCTGTCTTGAAACAGCAGCCTCACCTTCCCAGTTACCTGCTGCGATAACTCTGCCTTTGAATTCTTTCATCTTATTTGCCCTCCTTACCTGTGATTATATCAAGGATTTCAGCATCCTTGTAATATCTTGCCTTTGAATAAGTACGAAGCTTATTTGAGTTTGTAACCATGTTATGTGTACCTGTACAAACGGGGTTGTTAGTATACATAAGAGGACAGATTGATGAAAGCTTAACGCCGCTTCTCTTAAGAAGCTCGTACTTTGTTGTCTTCTTGAACTTTGCAACAACGTCAGGGCTTGCTGTCATGATTGTTCTGATAGCAACCTTCTTCTTGCCTGTAGCCTTAAGACCTGTTACGATGTTGTTTGTCCAGAGACAAAGCTGCTCGTAAGTAAGGTGGGGACAACCGATAAAGCAAAGATTGGGCTTTGCATCAGCCTTCTTCCACATAACGGGATATGACTTGTAAACTCTTTCAAGCTCTGCATCGTCAATAACATAAACCTGAGCATCGTCATTGATAAGAGCTTCACCCTGCTTCTTAGCTTCGGGAGTAAGATTATCGATATGGTAAAGACCGACAGCACCGTTTGAAGCAGTAGCTGCACCGAAGTC
>JAFYUD010000157.1 GCA_017549665.1 Clostridia bacterium
ATGTCGGTGAAACAAAGGATTCAATGGTGCCTCTTTATGAGGATTACATCTTCGAACCTGCAACAGAGCATAATTATGACGATGTTCATACATATCCTGTTCAGGTGCCTGAAAACAGCCTTTTTGTAATGGGTGACAACAGAAATAATTCAACTGACAGCCGTTCTTACCTTGTTGGTTTTGTAAACGAAAACTATGTTCTCGGTAAAGCAGTTTACAGAGTTATTTCAGGTGTAAAGGGCTTTGACAAGGATTCTATAAAAATATATTAAAAAACCGAGGACTGACAACAGTCCTCTTTTTTGAAGTGGTGATATAAATGGCAGATGCAATCAAACAGCAGGTGCAGTGGTTTCCCGGTCACATGGCGAAAACACGCAGACTTATCAAGGAGCAGCTCAAACAGGTTGATGCTGTAACAATGCTTCTTGATGCAAGAGTGCCTGAAAGCAGCAAAAATCCCGAAATAGATTCTCTTACAGAAGGTAAGCCGAAGATTATTCTTTTTAATAAGGCTGACCTTGCTGACCCTGTTGCAACAAAACAGTGGGTTGAATATTACGAAAAACAGGGTGCGGCAGCACTTGAGGTTGACTGCCGTACGGGAAAAGGTCTCAATAAATTCAGACCTCTTGTACGTGAAGTGCTTAAAGATACAATAAAGCGTAATGAAGAAAAAGGTATGCCGGGTAAGACGCTGAGAATTATGGTTATCGGAATTCCCAATACAGGTAAATCTTCATTTATAAACAAAATGGGTGCAGGCGGCAAAGCAAAGGTTGAGGACAGAGCCGGTGTCACACGAAATAATCAGTGGTTTGTAATCGGCGGCGGAATCGAAATGCTTGATACTCCCGGTGTTCTCTGGCCTAAATTTGAAGATCCTGAAGTAGGTGACAAGCTTGCTTTTACAGGCGGCGTCAAGGATCAGATTCTTGATATTGAAACTCTTGCTGTCAGATTTCTTCAGGTTATGAAGGATAACTATCCCGACAGACTCAGGGAAAGATATAAAATTGACGATTTTGAAGACCTTGAAGCATGGGAAATCCTTGAGCTTATCGGTAAAAAAAGAGGCATGATGATAAGAGGCGGAGAAATCGATACTATGAGAGCATCGGTTGCTGTACTTGATGAGTACAGAGGCGGTAAGCTCGGCAGACTTACTTTGGAGTGGGTGAAATGACATACGAATTTGAAAATCAGTATCACGCAGAAGGATATAATGTAATCTGTGGTGTTGATGAGGCAGGCAGAGGACCTCTCGCAGGGCCTGTCTATGCAGCAGCGGTTATTCTTCCTGACGGTCTTGAGGAGCTTGGGATAAACGACTCAAAGAAAATGAGTGAAAAAAAACGTGAACAGCTTTTTGATATTGTAACAGAAAATGCAATCGCATACGGTGTCGGTTTTGCAACAGAAAAGGAAATTGATGAAATCAATATTCTCAATGCAACATATCTTGCAATGAGAAGAGCCGTTGAGGCAATGGGTGTGAAGCCTGATATGGTTTTTGTTGACGGTAACAGAAAGCCCTCTACCGGATATGAGGAAATCACAATTGTCAAGGGTGATGCAAAATCAATTTCAATTGCAGCTGCATCAATACTTGCAAAGGTAAGCAGAGACAGATATATGCGTGAGCTTGCAGAGAAATATCCCGAATATGAGTTTGAGCGTCATAAGGGCTACGGTACAAAGCTTCATTATGAGAAAATTGAGCAATACGGAATTCTTCCCGACCACAGAAGATCATTTCTTAAAAAGATTCTTGAAAAATGATAGGTGAGCCGAGAAGAACGGGTCTGCTGGGTGAAATGTATGCGGGACGGTATCTGAGGAAAAAAGGTTATGATATCTGGGCAGCAAACTACCGTACAAAGGCAGGCGAAATTGATATTATTGCTTTTGACGGTGTGTCCGTATGTATTGTCGAGGTTAAAACACGGCATGACGGAGGCTATTTCCCGCCGTCAGCCGCAGTAGACCATAAAAAAGAAGAAAATGTAAAGTCAGCGGCAGCAGCTTTTATGGGTGAAATAAAGTCCTCTCTGCCGTTGCGCTTTGATATAATAGAAGTAGTGCTTCTGACGGAAGATGAATTCCGTATACGGCATCTTGAGAATGCATTCTGAGGTGAGAAAATGAGACTGTTTGATCTTCATTGTGATACAATGACTGAATTGTGCAGGGATAAAGAAAATCTTATGAGTAACAACGGACATATTTCTCTTGACCGGGCAGGTTATCTGACGGAATATGTTCAGGATTATGCTGTTTTTGTGCCTGATGAATACAGGGGCAGGGCAGCAGTTGAATATTTTGATAATATCTATGCTTATTACAGAAAACAGCTTGAAGGTATAGCTGATATGTCTGAATATGCAGACAGAAAAAATACCAGATTCAGATCTGTTCTTTCTGTTGAAGGCGGCGCAGCAATGGGCGGTACTACAGAAGGCCTGCATCATCTTGCAGATTGCGGTGTAAAGCTCATCACAATTACGTGGAACGGACGAAATGAGCTTGCAAGCGGTTGCTTTGACGAAGATGATATCGGTCTGACTCAGTTCGGCAGGGAAGCTGTCAGGGAAATGGAAAGACTAAGAATCGCTGCTGACGTTTCGCATCTTTCAGTAAAGGGCTTTTATGACCTTGCAGATATTGCAACAAAGCCGATTATCGCTTCACACTCATGCTGTGATATCGTTGATAATTTCAAGGCAAAGCACAGAAATCTTACCCGTGATCAGGTAAGGATTATTTCTGAAAGCGGCGGTGTCATCGGTATAAATCTCTGGAAAAAGCTGCTGGGTAATGAGGACAATTCATTTGATGCAGTGCTTCGTCACATGTCAACACTGATTGAGTGGGTCGGTGAGAAATGCGTGGCAATGGGGACAGATTTCGATGGCTGTGATATCAATCCGGATCTTGCAGGTATTGAGAAGCTTGATTCACTGAATGTTTACCTTTCTTGTCACGGTTTTTCTCAGAAGCTTCTTGATGACATATTTTTTGCAAATGCAGACAGATTTTTTAGTGATATGCTATTTACAAACTGACTCAATCGTGTTACAATAGCATGTAAAATATTCAGAATTTCTTTTTGAAAGGTTGTATTATGATGGTTTATACATCAACAAGAGACAAATCATTGAGTGTTACTTCAGCAGAAGCAATCACAAGAGGTATTTCAGCAGAGGGCGGACTTTTTGTTCCCTGTGAAATTCCTGCTGTTTCTATGGATTTCATTGCTTCAATGAAGGACATGTCATATAAAGAGAGAGCAAAGAAGGTTCTCGGTCTTTATCTTACAGATTTTACAGCTGAAGAAATTTCAGCTTTCGTTGAAGGTGCTTACAAGGACGGCAAATTCTCAAGTGATGAGGTTGCTCCCGTTGTTAATCTTTATGATAACGTTAATATTCTTGAGCTCTGGCACGGTCCTACCTGTGCATTCAAGGATATGGCTCTTCAGCTTCTTCCTCATCTTCTTATCGGTTCTTCAAAGAAGACTCTCAAGGATAAGGAAATCGTTATTCTCGTTGCAACTTCAGGCGATACAGGCAAGGCTGCTCTTGAAGGCTTCTGTGATGTTGATTCAACAAAGATTCTTGTATTCTATCCCAATGACGGTGTAAGCCCCATGCAGAAGCGTCAGATGTGCACACAGGAAGGCAAGAATGTAGGTGTATGTGCAATCAACGGTAACTTTGACGATGCTCAGTCAGGCGTTAAGGCTATCTTCACAGACGAAGAAATCAAGAAGGTTTTTGCTGAAAATAATCTTGTTTTCTCATCAGCTAACTCAATCAACTGGGGCAGACTTGTTCCTCAGATTGTTTACTATTTCTCAGCATACTGCGATATGCTCAAGCAGGGCAAGATTGCGCTCGGTGACAAGATCAATGTTGTTGTTCCCACAGGTAACTTCGGAAATATTCTTGCTGCTAACTATGCTATGAAGATGGGACTTCCTCTCAACAAGCTCATCTGTGCATCAAATGCAAACAATGTTCTTACTGACTTTATCACAACAGGTAAGTATGATAAGAACAGAGATTTCTATGCAACAATTTCTCCCTCAATGGATATTCTTATTTCTTCAAACCTTGAAAGACTTATGTATATGCTTCACGGTGAAGACGATGCAGCAGTAAGAGAGCTTTATGCTTCTCTCAAGGATAACGGTACTTTTGAAATCTCTGCAGAAGTTCTTGCAAAGATCAATGAAGTATACGCTGCAGGCTGCTGTGATGATGAAGAAACAAAGAAGACAATTCACGATGTATACGAAAAGTATAACTATCTCAGTGATACACATACAGCTGTTGCTATCAAGGTGTGTGAGGATTACCGCAGAGAAACCGGCGATATGACTCCCGTTATCGTTGCTTCAACAGCAAGCCCCTACAAGTTCGGCGCAAGCGTTCTTACTGCTCTCAAGGGCAATGCAGACGGTGACGAATTTGAAATGGTTACAGAGCTTGAAGAGCTTACAAAGGTTGTTGCTCCTTCTCAGCTCAGAGGTCTTAAGGATAAGGAAGTACGTTTCAACAACGTATGTGAAAAAGATCCTGATTCAATGAGAAAAGTTGTTTTCAACATGCTCGGTATTCAGTAATAAAAAATTGAGGACGGATTAAACCGTCCTCTTTAATGCTTTAATCAGCAATGAGCAGCATTTTCGTTAAGCTGGAAAGTTGCACATACTGTTTCGCCGCATACGCTTGCGTTGCATGTGCCTACTTCAACACAACGTGCTGTACAAGTGTCCTTACCTTCATGGTAGACGCAGTTTCTGACTTCGCACTTGATTTTGTTTCCGTGTTCGTTCATGTTAATCACCTTTGCTGTATATTGAAGAGATATCTCTCAGTGATAGTATCTGTGTTACGGTGCGTGTTATAAGCGGAAAATTTTTCCGGAAAGGAGGATGACTTTATGAATCTGTTTGCAATAGGAGATACCCATTTATCATTGGGTACAGATAAGCCTATGGATATTTTCAAGGGCTGGGACAATTATGTTGAAAGACTTGAAAAACAGTGGAATGCTGTTGTCTCTGACGATGATACCGTAGTTATCAACGGTGACATTTCATGGGCAATGAAGCTGAATGATTGTTATGCTGATTTTGATTTTATAAATAAGCTTAAGGGTAAAAAGATTTTTCTCAAAGGCAATCATGACTACTGGTGGTCAACTCTCAACAAGATGAATATTTATCTTAATGAGAATAATTTTGACACAATTTCAATTCTTTTCAATAATTCCTTCAGCTTCGGGGACTACAGTATATGCGGAACAAGAGGCTGGTTTTACGATTCGCCTGAAAGTGATAAAAAAGTTATTCTCCGTGAAAGAGAAAGACTCAGACGGTCAATCGAATCGGGAATTTCAGAAGGTAAAGAACCGATTGTATTTCTTCATTATCCTCCTGTTTATGACGACAGAGAGTGCGAGGAGATATATTCAGTACTGACAGAGTACGGTATAAAGCGCTGTTATTTCGGTCATATTCACGGTGAAATGACAGGAAGGTATGATAATTTTGAGCGTGACGGAATAAAATTTTCGCTCATTTCATGTGACAGACTTAAATTTTGTCCAAAATTGATAGAAAAAATATGAAAAAATATTGTAAATTTTAAAAATATTTTTAAATAATAGTGGAAATTCTCAGAAGTATTTGATATAATATATGAGTTAAATTATCTCATTACTCGAGTGAGAACGGAGGAAAATTCAAATGAGTTTAAAATCATGTGAAAAAACAGGCACAAATGAAGTTACTCTTGAACTTACAATTGATGCTGAAGCTTTTGCTGCTGCAGGCGTAAAGGCTTATAATAAGGCTAAGGGTCAGATTGCTGTTCCCGGCTTCAGAAAGGGTAAGGCTCCCAAGGCATTCATCGAGAAGTACTACGGTGAAGGTGTATTTTATGATGATGCACTTGAAATCGCATTCCCCGATGCTTACGAAGCAGCTGTTGCTGAAGCAGGTCTTGATGTTGTTTCTTCTCCCTATGATTTTGATATCAAGTCAGTAGGCAAGGACGGCGTTGAGCTTGTTTGTAAGGTTACTGTAAAGCCCGAAATCGAAGTAGGCGAGTACAAGGGTCTCAAGGCTGAGAAGGCTCCCGTAGCTGTTACAGCTGAAGAAGTTGAGGCTGAACTCAAGAAGAAGCAGGAAGACTGCGCAAGAATCGTTGATGTTGATGACAGAGCTGTTGCAGACGGTGACATCGCAACTATTGACTATGAAGGCTTCAATGACGGTGTTGCATTTGACGGCGGCAAAGCAGAAGATTTTGATCTTACAATCGGCAGCGGTCAGTTCATCCCCGGTTTCGAAGATCAGATCATCGGTCACGCTATCGGTGAAGAATTCGATATCAATGTTACATTCCCCGAGGAGTATCATGCAGATGATCTTGCAGGTAAGCCCGTTGTTTTCAAAATCAAGGTTAAAGGCATCAAGGTTAAGGAGCTTCCCGAGCTTGATGACGAGTTTGCTAAGGACGTAAGCGAATTCGATACAATCGCTGACCTTAAGGCTGACATCGAAAAGAAGATGACAGAAGCAAAGCAGAGCGAAGCTGACAGAGCTTTCGAGTCAAAGCTTCTTGATCTCGTTACAGATTCAGTCAAGGGTGAAATCCCCGAGTGCATGATCGAAAAGGCAATTGACGATATGATCAACGATATGGATTACAGACTCCGTATGCAGGGTCTTGATTTCAAGACATATCTCAAGTACATCGGCATGGACGAGCAGAGCGTAAGAGCAACATACAAGGAGCAGGCTGAAAAGGACGTTAAGGTTATGCTTGCTATCGAAAAGATCGTAGCTCTTGAAGGTATCGAAGCTACAGCTGAGGAAATCGAAGCTCACTACCAGAAGTTCGCTGACGGTTACGGCATCGAGCTTGATCAGATCAAGTCAATGATTCCCGAAAAGACAGCTATGGGTGATATCACATCAAAGAAGGCTATTGACCTTATCGTTGCTAACGCAAAGGCTACAAAGCCCAGAAAGACAGCTGCAAAGAAGACAACAACAAAGAAGGCAGCTAAGGCAGAAGCTCCTGCTGAAGAAAGTGCAGAAGAATCTGCAGAATAATTTGAATATTATTTGATTCAGTGTGATATAATCAAATAGTACAGGAGGTTATATTTATGGCATTAGTTCCAACCGTTATTGAACAGACCAACAGAGGCGAGCGTGCTTATGACATATATTCACGTTTGCTCAATGACAGAATTATTGTTCTTTCTGATGAAGTAAATGATACTACAGCAAGTCTTGTTGTGGCTCAGCTTCTTTTCCTTGAAGGACAGGATGCAGACAAGGATATCAGCCTTTATATCAACAGCCCCGGCGGCTCAGTTTCTGCAGGTATGGCTATTTATGATACAATGCAGTATATCAAGTGTGATGTTTCAACAATCTGTATGGGTATGGCTGCTTCAATGGGTGCATTCCTGCTGTCCTCCGGTGCTAAGGGTAAGAGATTTGCTCTTCCTAACAGTCTTGTTATGATTCATCAGCCTCTCGGTGGTGCAAGAGGTCAGGCAACTGAAATCGAAATCGTTGCCAAGCAGATTCTCAGAACTAAGGAAAATCTTAACAGAATTCTTGCTGAAAACACCGGCAGACCTATCGAGGAAATTTACAGAGATACTGAGCGTGACAACTACATGACAGCTCAGGAGGCTCTTGAATACGGTCTTGTTGATAAGGTAATCAAACACAGATAAAAGATAAAAGTCGGGTAGATTTCTCGTTTACCCGACTTATACTTGTAATAAGGAGTTGAATTTTCATTGTCAAAGAATGATGATTCAAAAAACAGAGAAGTCCGCTGTTCCTTCTGCGGAAAAACACAGGACAAAGTCCGCAAGATGATTGCAGGACCCAATAACGTGTATATCTGTGATGAATGCACATCTCTCTGCTGTTCCATTGTTGAGGAAGAGGATTTTTATGACGCACCCAAGAAAAAGAATGGTGCAGTGTCAAGAAAATCTCTGCCCAAGCCTGTGGATATCAAAGCAAAGCTTGATGAGTATGTAATCGGACAGGACAGCGCAAAAACAGCACTTTCCGTAGCTGTTTACAATCACTATAAGAGAATATATTTCAGCGGTGAATCTGATGTGGATATTCAGAAGAGTAATGTTCTTCTGCTCGGTCCTACGGGTGTAGGTAAAACTATGCTTGCTCAGACACTTGCAAGAATTCTTGATGTTCCTTTTGCTATTGCGGATGCCACAACTCTTACTGAGGCAGGTTACGTAGGTGAGGACGTTGAGAATATTCTTCTGCGTCTTATTCAGGCTGCTGATTATGATATTGAGCGTGCTGAATGCGGTATTATCTATGTTGATGAAATCGATAAGATTTCCCGCCGTTCGGAAAATCCCTCCATTACCCGTGACGTAAGCGGTGAGGGTGTTCAGCAGGCACTTCTGAAGATTCTTGAGGGTACTGTTGCTAATGTTCCTCCTCAGGGCGGAAGAAAGCATCCTCAGCAGGAATTTATTCAGATTGATACTAAGAATATTCTTTTCATCTGCGGCGGTGCTTTTGACGGAATTGAAAAGATTATTGAAAAGCGTACAGGTAACTCTGTTCTCGGCTTCGAGGCGGAAGTCAAGTCCAAGGCTGAGATTGACTATGATTACATCATGTCTCAGGCTATTCCTCAGGACCTTGTAAAGTTCGGTCTTATTCCCGAGCTTGTAGGTCGTGTGCCCGTTCTTACTGCACTGAGAAATCTTGATAAGGATGCGCTTGTCCGTATTCTTAAAGAGCCTAAGAATTCACTTGTGAAGCAGTATGAGCAGCTTTTTGCGCTTGATGACGTTGAAATAGTATTTCAGGATGATGCACTTGTTGCTGTTGCTGAATCTGCACTTGAAAAGAAAACAGGCGCACGAGGCCTCAGAGCAATTATGGAAAAGGCTCTTCTTGATATTATGTTTACTGTTCCTTCAGATCCCACAATCTGCCGTGTTACTATCACAAAGGGATGTATCACTGACGGTGATGCTCCCGTTATTGAACACGACATGGCAAGGGAAGCTGAGCTTAAAAATAAGCCCGCAATTGCAGGCGCTGAATAAAAAAATGAGCAGGTTTCTGACCTGCTCTTAATTTTTTATGAAATTTTCACTTCTGAATCAATCTCATCGAAAATCTGCTCTATGAAATCAATACTCTTGTCGATACATTCCATTGCAATGTCCTTTTTCATTGTAAGGTGGAAGCAATGACCGTTTGTGATGCCCTCTGCGTAGAAGGTTGAAACTCTGGGGCAGTTTTTCATAAGCTTTTCAGCCATAGGTCTGCCCTGATGGGGGACGACGAAGTCTGAATCTGACCATGATATGTAACAGGGACACCATTTGTCGTTTACAAAATCAGAAGGTGACATATAGTTGAAATATTTATAATCTACGATATCACTCATGTCTTCCTTAAGCTCATAGCCTACAAGCATTGAAGCAAGCTCCGGAGTAAGTCCCATGGGAAGTCCGTCATCTATCATAGCATTCATGTCATACGGTCCGCTGTGAAGAATTGCACCTGCAACATCAATCTCAACCTTGGGAAGCTTTGTTGCTTCTGTGATTTCAGGATTTGTTCTGATTGACTCGATATAAGCGGCAAGATATGCGCCTGAGGAGTCGCCTGTAACGATGATTTTATTGAGATCGATGCTGTAAGCCTCGGCAAGCTGATTTATGAAATTTGCGGCATCGACAACGTCGTGAATACTGCCCATTATGTCAACCTGCGGGGGCATACGGAAATTGATATTATAAACATAATAACCCTTGCTTGCATAATATTCGCAAAGAGTTTTTCTGTATCTTTTATCACCCATAATAAAGCCGCCGCCGTGAATATTGAGTATCACAGGGTGCTTTTTACCGTCTTTTAATATCAGCGGATTGAAGTACAGGTCACCGCAGTTCTGTTTTTCGTCCCTGTCGCTGTAAGGTATATCCTTGACACAATATATACTGTCGTAGTTGAAGGGATTCTGTGACTTCTCGAGTACAATATCAACCATTTTAAAAACAAACTGGGATTTGTTCATAAATTTTACTCCTTAACCAATATTATCTATATTTTATCATGCATTTTAAGAAAATTCAATACAATATGCACAAACAGTTTTGTTTTTCGTGTTGATTTTCTTTGAACTTTTTGTTAATATATAGATATTCGGGAGGAGAGTTATTATGAATGAAATTCTGAAAAATATAAGAACAAGACGAAGCTGCAGAAAATTCAGGGATGAAATGATAAGCAATGAAATTCTTGATGAAATTATTTCTGCAGGTTTGTATGCACCCAGTGCGATGAATACTCAGCTGTGGCAGATTACCGTAGTTAAAAATGATGAAAAAATAGTCAGTCTTCAAAAGGCTGTTGCAAATGCGCTCGACAGACCTGATTACCACAGATTTTACGGCGCTCCCGTGTTTATTATCGTGACAGTACCTGAAGATTATCGTCACGGTGCTGTTGATACTGCTTGTGTGCTTGAAAATATGTTT
This sequence comes from Clostridia bacterium, assembly GCA_017549665.1. Next base: position 10,579 of record JAFYUD010000157.1, read on the forward strand.
CTTGCTGCACATTCATTGGGTGTTGCTTCTGTATGGATAAATCAGCTCAGAGACAGCTGTAACGACAGTGAAGTCAGAAAATTGATGACATCATTCGGTATTCCCGAAAATCATGTCTGCTTCGGTTGTGCAGCAATTGGCTATGCCGACTGTGAATTGCCCTCTGACAGAGAAAACAAGGGTATAGTCAGAATCGTGGAATAAAAAATGAGAGATAGCACATTGAGTGTTATCTCTCTTTATTTTTTATACATTGTCGATTCCGTATCCGTAAATGGGAAGGGGGAACCATGCCTGACACTCTGCGGGAATGTCATTTCGCATCTCTGAGTAATGACTGCCGATAAGTCTCATTGCTTCAAGATGCTTGAGAATGATATCAGGCTTTTCGTCAGTTTCTTCAACTGTGACATTATTGTCTTTAACTGTGATCTTTAACTGTTCGGGAAGCTTTTCGCCGAGGATAAGCATTTTAAACTCACCGTCAGGAAGCTTTTTGTATGATGCCTTGAGTTTAAGGAATGCTCTGAGAACTCTTTCATAGCAAAGGATTGAGAACTGCTCAGCATGGCCGATATCAAAGTATTCGCAATTGAGTGCAAGATATTTATAAAGTGCAGTTTCAAATTCGGGAGCATGAATTCTGATTTCATTCCTGCCTGATGCTTCGAGTGCGGCAAGAATCATATCTTCTGTATCTTCTTCATTCTTGCAGAAAAGCTCATATAATGCGTCGTTTTCTCTGTTAAAGACAAACCATCCCTTGAATTCATCACCGTCAAATGCGGCATAAGGAACTGCGTGCCATGTTCTGAGGATATCATACATCATTGCGGCAGGTCTTTCTGCGTGGAAGATGCGGCCGGTGTAAATCTGCTCCATCTGTGCATATATTTCAGTGTCATTTTCTGTAAGCTTTCTTGAAGTGAATTTTGAAGTTCTGTCAGCACCGAGAGTACGCTTTACATTGTTTTTTGTGTAACGGAAAGCTGTCTGGATACCTGCAGGCTCAAAAGAAAAATGCTCGTATCTCTGTCTTGCTCCGCCAAGTGCTGCGATATCTGTCATATTCTGCTTCATTTCGTCAAGAGCAAGAAGCATACAGAACTGCATATAGCCTTTTCCCTGATGCTCGGGATGAACACCGACGTTCCCGATTCCTGCAAGCCTGAGCTTTTCGTCTGCTACAGTAAGAGTGTTGTAATATACACCGACAGCTGCTCTCATGTCACCATTTACATCAAGAATTATGTTGTTTTCTGCAGGCTGATATTCTTCCTTGTAAAGCTTGGGAAGAAGATTGATGAATTTGATTTCCTCCTGTTCAAAGCCGAAAGTAAGGTCAAGCATTTTAATTAATTCATCTCTTTGCTCAGCCTTGCCGTGGGTCATATGTATATATTCAGACATGATATAATCTCCTTAGTGAAATATTAGTTAGATTTTAGCATATATAATAATAAAAATCAAATATTTTTTATATAAATATTTATTATATTGCTTGTAAATTTTTTGATGGTGTGATATACTAAAGTGAATGATTTTATGGTGGTGAAGTGCGCTTGGTTATATTGGGTATAGACCCCGGTTATGCGATTGTGGGCTACGGTGTAATTGAATATCAGAATAATCATTTCCGTGTGCTTGATTTCGGCGCAATCACAACCAAAGCACATACGGATTTCAATGACAGATTGCTTCATATCTATGCAGGTCTTACGAATCTTATTGAGATTTACAGACCTGAGGCAATGGCGATCGAAAAGCTTTTTTTCAATACCAATCAGAAAACTGCAATTGATGTTGCTCAGGCAAGAGGGGTTATCCTTCTTTCTGCAAGACAGCATAACGTAAATATTTTTGAGTATACACCTCTTCAGGTAAAGCAGAGTGTTGTAGGCTACGGCAGAGCAGAAAAGAAGCAGGTGCAGGAAATGACAAAGCTGCTTCTCAATCTTGACGCAGTGCCCAAGCCTGATGATACTGCCGATGCTCTTGCGATGGCTATATGTCATGCACATTCAAGCGGCTCGGCTCTGGGAATGCTTAAGTATAGATAAGGAATTGATCGGTTTATGTTTTATTCATTGACAGGAAATATAATCATGACGGATGCAACAGGCGTTGCAATCGAATGCAGCGGCGTAGGCTTCAGGTGTAACGCATCTCTCAATACCTTAAGAAAGGTAGGTCCTGCAGGAAGTAAGATAACTCTTCTTACTCATCTTGCAGTCAGAGAGGATGCTCTTGAATTGTTCGGCTTTTATGACCAGCAGGAGCTTGATTGCTTTAAGCTGCTTATCGGTATATCAGGTGTAGGCCCCAAGGCTGCACTTGCAGTGCTTTCCGAAATGACTCCCGACAGACTTGCACTTGCAGTTTCAAACGGTGATGCAAAATCTGTAACTAAAGCAAACGGCATCGGTCCTAAAATTGCACAGAGAATTATTCTTGAGCTTAAAGGTAAGCTTTCTGTTTCCGCATCTGATGATGAAATTTCAGATATCGCAGTTGTGAATGAGGCTTCATCTTCAAATATAAGCGAAGCGATCGGTGCGCTTCAGTTTCTCGGTTATTCTCAGCATGAGGCATCAAAGGCTGTCAGAAGCCTTGACCCGTCATTGAGTGTTGAGGATATGATCAAGAAGGCACTTGTTATACTTGCAAAGAATCTGTAAGAAAGGGTGAATTATCGTGGAAGAAAATGAATATCGTATGATGTCTCCCGATTTCACCTCGGCAGACACCGAAACCGAAGTATCATTAAGACCGAAAACACTTGATGATTACATCGGACAGGAAAAAGTCAAAGAAAATCTTAAGATATACATGGATGCGGCTATCGGCAGAAATGAGACACTTGATCACGTTCTTTTGTATGGACCGCCCGGATTGGGTAAGACTACTCTTGCCGGCATTATTGCAAATCAGATGAATGTCCAGATAAGAGTAACATCAGGTCCTGCCATTGAAAAACCGGGTGATCTTGCCGCACTTCTTACAAATCTCAACGAAGGTGATGTTCTTTTCATTGATGAGATTCACAGACTTTCAAGAAGTGTTGAGGAAGTCCTTTATCCGGCAATGGAGGATAATGTAATTGATATCATTATCGGCAAAGGCCCTTCAGCCAGATCCATAAGACTTGATCTGAAGAAATTCACACTCGTAGGTGCTACAACACGTGCAGGTCAGCTTACAGCGCCGCTCAGGGATCGTTTCGGTGTTGTTTTAAGACTTGAGCTTTACACACCTTACGAGCTTGCAGAGATTGTCAAGCGCAGTGCGGGAATCCTCGGGATTGAAATCGATGACGACGGTGCAATTGAAATTGCATCAAGATCAAGAGGTACTCCCAGAATTGCGAACAGACTTCTCAAGCGAGCCAGAGACTTTGCTCAGGTTGTGGGAAGCGGTATGATAACTGAAGAGGATGCAAGACTTGCGCTTTCAAGAATGGAAATTGATGAGCTTGGTCTTGACAATATCGACAGACTTATTCTTACCACAATGATAAATAATTACAATGGCGGACCGGTAGGTCTCGAAACCATAGCGGCGGCTATCGGTGAAGAAGCTATCACAATTGAGGATGTTTACGAACCGTATCTTATGCAGATAGGCTTCATCGGCAGAACTCCAAGAGGAAGAGTTGCAACTAATGCGGCATATACTCATTTAGGAATTGAAAAACCCGGACAGCAGGGGTTGTATTAAAGCAATTACAGTCTGATTTTTCATTTCTTATAAAACGGAGGCTATGTTATGGGAAGACTTTTCGGAACAGACGGAGCAAGAGGCGTTGCAAACACAGAGATTACCTGTGAGCTTGCCACGAAAATCGGCAGAGCAACAGCAATGGTTCTTTCAGAAAACACGGATAATAAACTGAAGATAATTATTGGCACAGACACAAGAAAATCTGCAGATATGTTATCGTGTGCGTTGGCGTCGGGCTTATGCTCGGTCGGTGCTGACGTGATAATGCTCGGAGTTGTTCCCACTCCTGCAGTTGCATATCTCGTTAAGAAATGCGGATATGATGCAGGTGTGATGATTTCCGCATCACATAACCCTTATGAATACAACGGTATCAAAATTTTCCGTTCGGACGGCTATAAGCTTCCTGACAAGGTTGAAGATGAAATTGAGGCAATAATCCTTGATGAAGTCAGAATTCCTCCTGTCGTTATCGGTGAAGCTGTGGGCAGTATCACTTATGCTGAGAATGCTGTCAGTGACTATGTGAATCATATTGCTTCAACTGCAGACAAAACATTTGAGGGAATGAAAATAGCACTTGACTGTGCTAACGGCTCTGCAAGTGTTACCGCAGAAAGGCTTTTCAGAAAAACAGGTGTTGAATATGAAATAATAAATGCATCTCCTGACGGAATGAATATCAATAACAGCTGCGGCTCAACACATATTGAAGTTTTAAGCAGCTTTGTCTGTGAAAACAGCTTTGATGCAGGATTTGCCTTTGACGGTGATGCAGACAGAGTACTGGCTGTTGACAGAAACGGAAATGTAATTGACGGTGATATGCTTATGGCTGTTGCCGCAAAATATATGAAAGATAAAAATAAACTCAGCGGCAATACTCTCGTTGCAACGGTGATGAGCAATATGGGATTGTTTGAGTTTTGTGATAAAAACGGTATCTTATGTGAAAAGACGGCTGTCGGTGACAGGTATGTTCTTGAACGGATGATTGAGAAAGGATATTGTCTTGGCGGTGAACAGTCGGGTCATATTATTTTTCTTGATCATTCAACAACAGGTGACGGTCAGCTTTCCGCAGTACAGATACTCAATATAATCAGGAATACGGGAAAATCACTGGATGAGCTTGTTTCTGAGGTTGAAATTTTTCCGCAGGTGCTTAAGAATGTCAGAGTGTCTGCATTCGGAAAGCTCAGACTCAGTGAGGATGATGATATCAGACTTGCTGTTGAAAAGGCGGAAAAGGAGCTTGGGAATTCAGGACGTATTCTTGTAAGAGCTTCAGGTACAGAGCCTCTCGTCAGAGTTATGATTGAGGGCAGAGATAAAGAAAAAACAGAAAAACTCAGCAATATGATTGCTGCGGTTATTAAAGAAAGGCTTATATAGTATGAGAATTTCAGATAAATGGGCAGATTATGAATTGATTGATTGTTCAGGCGGTGAAAGGCTTGAAAGATGGGGTAATGTCACTCTTGTAAGACCTGACCCTCAGGTTATATGGAATACTCCCAAAAAGCATCCTCTGTGGAGAAATGCCGATGCAAGATATTTCCGTTCCAACTCAGGCGGCGGCAAATGGGAAGTATATAAGAATATTCCTGACAGATGGACTATTGATTACAATGAACTTACTTTCAATATAAAGACAATGGGCTTCAAGCACACAGGTCTTTTCCCTGAGCAGGCTGTCAACTGGGACTTTGTTGCAGAAACTATCAAGAAGCAGAACAGGGAAGTAAAGGTACTCAATCTCTTTGCTTATACAGGCGGTGCAACAGTATCTGCACTTAAAGCAGGCGCTGCAGTTACCCATGTTGATGCTTCAAAGGGTATGGTGC